>NZ_JBFRDQ010000132.1:0-13339 GCF_052113865.1 Allobosea sp. TAB14
GTCCTGGTCGATATACTTCGCCTCGTAGGAATAGAACTCGTGCTTGGGGTGGGCGTTGAGTTCGCTCGCCACGCTGACGAAGGGCGGGTCGCCGTCGAGCACCGCGACCTCGACCTCGCGGGCGTCGATGCCCTGCTCGATCAGGACGCGCGTATCGTAGCGGAAGGCGTCGACGAGGGCGGCGTCGAGGTCCTCCCAGCGCTTCACCTTATGGACGCCGACGCTGGAGCCCATATTGCAGGGCTTGATGAAGACCGGCAGCGTCAGCTTCGCCTGCGCCGCCGTGCCGACCGCCGCCGGATCGCGCTGGAACTCGCGCCTGGCCACCGTCACATAAGGCGCGACCGGCAGCCCCGCGAGCGCCGCGAGCCGCTTGGCGATGTCCTTGTGCATGCCGATGGCGGAGGCGAGCACGCCCGAGCCGACATAGGCGGCGCCGGACAGCTCCAGCAGGCCTTGCACGGCCCCGTCCTCGCAGAGCGGGCCGTGGATCACCGGAAACACCACGTCGATGCCGCCATCCGCCGCGGTGCCGTCGAGCGCCGCGACCTGCAGCCCGCCGGTTCCATCGGCGGAGAGGCGGATTTCCGGCGCATCCGCGTGGATCGGCAAGCTCTCCGCATTCCACTCGGCCAGGCGCTTGGGATCCTGCCGCTGCCAGCGGCCCTGCTTGTCGATGCTGACCGGAATCAGCTCGAAGCGATCCCGGTCGAGATGGCGCACCACGGAGGCCCCGGATTTGAGCGAGACCTCATGCTCTCCCGACTTGCCGCCATAGAGCACCGCGACGCGGATTTTGCCGTTCATGGTCCAGTGATCCAGTGCTGAGACGGAGATGGGAGGCGCCGGGAGGGATGGCGGTCTTGTCGGGCGATCATGGCTTTGTGATGAAGCTTTGGCCGGTGACGGAGCTCAGGCCGCACGCGGTTTCGGCTTCGGTTCGGGCAGGGCGGGCAGGGCGTCCATCACCCGCTCGGCCGGCAGGGTGATGGTGACCTCGGTGCCGCCGCGCGGCTTCGACCTGAGGAGGAAGCCGCCGCCATGCAGATCGACCAGCCCCTTGACGATCGGCAGGCCGAGGCCGGAGCCCTGCTCGGCCGTCTTGATGGCGAGCGAGCCGCGCCCGAAGCTCTGCATCACGATCGGGATCTCGTTCTCGGGGATGCCCGGCCCGGTGTCGGTGATCGTGACATATTGTCCGCCGGTGGCCGTCCAGCCGATCTTCATGGTGATCTCGCCGCCCTGCGGGGTGAACTTGATCGCGTTCGACAGGATGTTGAGCACCACCTGCCGGATGGCCCGCTCATCGGCCCAGACGCGCGGCAGGTCGGGTTCGGCAAATTCGCGGATCATCTGGCCCTTGGCCTTGGCGCGCAGCGCCAGCATGTGGCGGCAATCCTCGACGATGCCGATGAGGGAGATCGCCTCCTCGTTCAGCTCGTATTTGCCGGCCTCGATSCGSGARAGRTCGAGRATCTCGTTGATCAGGTTGAGCAGATGCTGGCCCGAGCCGTGGATGTCGCCCGAATACTCCCTGTAGGCGGCATTGGCATGGGCGCCGAAGATCTCGTTCTTCATCACCTCGGAAAAGCCGAGGATGGCGTTGAGCGGGGTGCGCAGCTCATGGCTCATCGTGGCGAGAAAGCGGGATTTGGCGAGGTTCGCTTCCTCGGCCTTGCGCCGCGCCTCGTCCGAATTGGCGTTGGCGGTCTCCAGCTCCGCGAACAGTGCATCCTTCTCGGCCCGGAAGCCGATGGTCTCGACCGAACTGGCATAGAGGCGGTTGGCGAGAAAGATGAAGAAGAGCTGCGCGGAGGCCGCCATCAGCGCCATGGTGATGCTGTCGATGTCGCGCTTGTCCCAGAAGAACAGCATGATGCCGAGGATGATCGGGCTCAGGCCCGCATAGACCGCGAGCGGGATCGAGGCGGAGAGCATCACCGTCAGCGCGCTGACGATCAGCAATGCGGTGGTCACGAAGATTTTCGCGCCGGGAGCGTCGATCTGCGCGAAGAGCACGAGAAGCGCCGCCCAGCACAGGCCGTGGAAGCCTTCCGCCAGTGCGAACCAGCGGCGCCAGCGCGCTGGGCGGATGTCCTCCGGGCGTTTGGTGAGATAGCGGCGCGACAGCCCGACGATGACGAGCGCGCTGGCCAGCACGAAAGCGCTCCAGGACGCGGCGAGGTAGACGGGCAGCCACAGGCAGGCGGCGGCCGCGATGCCGAGGGTGAGCACCATCGTGCCGACGGAGCCGGAAACTCGGTATTGCGCGAAGCTGCGCAGGAGTTCGTTGTCGAAGGCGCGCTCGAGGCCGGACGAGGAGGTCAGCCGCTCGCGGACGGTCTTGACCTCCCTCGTGAGCAGCTTGCGGCGCGCGACGGCGGCAGGGTCCGGCCCGCGCCCGCGCTGCACCTGTTCGGCCGTCACTTCCGCCATGGCAAAGGGTACGCATCCTCGTTCCGCGGCGCGGGTTGCGCAGCGGGCTCGCCATCATGGACACCAAATCGTTAAGCTCTTCCTGATGGCGCGTTTCGGATTCGGTCGATCTCGTTCTGGTCCTTTCGGCTGGCGCCGCGTCGGGCGCCTGACCGATCTCGTCGTCGCGCTCGGAATTCTGGGCTTTCTCGCGCTGGCGGGGGCGATCCTCCAGTACCGTCTCGGGCCGGCGCGGGTGCTCACCGGCCCGGCGCAGGCGATCGACGGCGATTCGATCCGCCTGCTCGGCGAGGAATTGCGGCTCGAAGGGCTGGACGCACCGGAATACCGCCAGAGCTGCACGGATGCCGGCGGGCGCGGCGTCGCCTGCGGGCGCGAGGCGCGGCGAGCCTTGCAGGCCCTGCTGGCGCGGGGGCTGACGACCTGCGAGATCGGCAAGAGCGACCGTTACGGCCGCGGCCTGGCTCGCTGCCGGCAGGGCGACGAGGACATCAACGCCACCATGGTGCGCGACGGGCAGGCGGTTTCCTACGGCGCCTATCAGGCCGAGGAAGCGCAGGCCCGCGCGGCCGGGCGCGGGCTCTGGGCCCTGCGCTTCGAGCAGCCGGAAGCCTGGCGGCGCAGCCATCCGCGCTGAGGGGCCGTTTTGACATAAGAGCCCTCATCCCGAGGAGCCGCGTAGCGGCGTCTCGAAGGATGCTCCAGATGGTTCCGGCGCCTCCTGGAGCATCCTTCGAGACGCAGCCTTCGGCTGCTCCTCGGGACGAGGGCTCGAATATCCCGGCTTCCGAGGAAGCAGGCGCCATCCTCGCGTCAAGAAGCGCTATGATACGGTTGACCGTCCGGCACGGGCCGTGATCCGGTGCGGCCGGAGACGGAGACGATCTGATGAAGCTCTATGATGGCGGCCGCGCCCCGAACCCGCGACGGGTCCGCATCTTCTTCGCGGAGAAGGGCGTGCCGCTGCCGGAACTCATCCCGGTCGACATCGCCAAGAAGGAGCACAGGACCGAGGCGTTCAGGCGGATCAACCCGGCGCAGCGCCTGCCCGTCCTCCAGCTCGACGACGGCACGGCGCTGGCCGAGACCATCGCGATCTGCCGCTATATCGAGGGCCTTCACCCGCATCCGCCGCTGTTCGGCCGGGAGGCCAAGCAGCAGGCGCTGATCGAGATGTGGAACCGCAGGATCGAGCTCGGCCTGTTCAGCAGCGTCTCCGCCGTCTTCCGCCACAGCCATCCCTCCATGGCCGAGCTCGAGGCGCAGGTTCCGGAATGGGCCGAGATCAACCGCGAGCAGATCGACGACCATCTCCTGGTTCTTGAGCTGCAGCTCGCCGCCAACCCCTTCGTCTGCGGCGACGAGTTGACGGTCGCCGACATCACCGCCGGCATCGCCATCGACTTCATGAAGCCCTCCCGGATTCGGCTCTCGGAGGATTTCGTCCATATCCGCCGCTGGCATGGCGACATCTCGGCTCGCCCGAGCTGGAAGGCGTGATGCGGTATCTGGCCTTCGTTCTGGCCGTCCTGTCGGGACTGCTGACGCCCGCCCATGCAGCCGAGCGCCTCAAGGGCGAGCAGATCCAGCGCGCCTTCGAGGGCAATACCGTCACCGGCCGCTACACCAATGGCGGCTTCTTCACCGAGTTTCATGCGCCCGACGGGCGCGCGCTCGGCCATAATGGCTGGCAGCCCAACACCGACGCCTGCTGGATCACCAAGCGCGATCAGGTCTGCTACTATTACGGCCCGCCGGAAAACCGCACGGTGCATTGCTTCACCGTCGAGATGAGCGGCGATCTCTACGTGCTGCGCAACAGCGGCAACGGCATGGTCAATGCGCTCGCCAAGGTCGAACTCGGAAATCCGCGCGGCCACACCGACAATGGCAAGCCCTGGTATTGCGACGGTCTGATCTCGCGGGCGCCGGGCCCGCCGATGAGCCGGAGGCTGGCGCAGCGATGACAGCATCGGCCGTCCGGAGCGCGATTCTCGTCCTGGCTCTCACCGCCACGGCCGCGGCCGGCGCGGCCGAGCGCCTCACCGGCCCGCAGATCCGGCAGGCTTTCGAGGGCAATACCGTGACGGGGCTTTATTCCGGCAGCAACCTGCCCTTCAGCGAGTATCACCATGCGGACGGCCGCGCGCTGGGCCATAATCGCCATGTGCCGAACACGGATGCCTGCTGGACCACGACGGAGGACGCGGTCTGCTATTATTACGGCCCGGTCGACAAGCGCCGCACCTATTGCTTCACCATCGAGACCAGCGGCGCGCTTTACGTCATCCGCAACCGCCCGAGCGGACGCATCAACGGTCTGGCGCGGATCGAACCCGGCGACCCGCATGGCTTCGTCAAGAAATCGGAGAACTGGGTCTGCGACGGGCTGATTTCGCGGGCGCCCGGCCGTGGGAAGCTCGCCAGCATATTATCGAACGAAGCGGGTTCGCATGAAGACGATGCGATGAAGCAAGGAGCCGGAGCCACTTCGCCGATCGGAGAAACGCGGAGCGACCCCGGCCGATGAGCGCGTGGGAGACGCTGGACGAGGTCCTGCACGAGTTGCGGGCCTGCCGTATCTGCCGCGATGCGCCGCGTTATCTGCCGCCGCTGCCGCATCAGCCGCGCCCGGTCATTCAGGCATCAGTGACGGCGCGGCTGTGCATCGCCGGGCAGGCGCCGGGCACGCGCGTCCATGCCAGCGGGCGGCCCTTCACCGATGCGTCCGGCGTGCGGCTACGGCGCTGGCTCGGCATCGACGAGACGGTCTTCTACGATTCCGCCAGGGTCGCGGTCGTGCCGATGGGCCATTGCTTCCCGGGGCAGGACGCCAAGGGCGGCGACCTGCCGCCGCGGCGCGAATGCGCGCCGGCCTGGCGCGAGCGCGTCTTCGCGGCGATGCCCCGGATCGAGCTCGTCCTCGCCATCGGGCGCTATGCTCAGGACTGGCATCTGGCCGAGGGGAAGGGGCGTGGCCTCACGGCGACGGTGGCAGACTGGCGCGAGCTGCTGGCGCGGCCCGTGCATCCGCGTGTCGTGCCGCTGCCGCACCCGTCCTGGCGCAACAATGCCTGGCTGCGGCTGAACCCCTGGTTCGAGGCCGAATTGGTGCCGGTGCTGCAGCGGGAGGTCGCCCGGCTGGTCGCCTGAGCCAGCGCCGGGGCGGCCGCTCAGTAGCGGAACGGGCCGGAATCGAGGCCGCGATCGACGCTGCCGCGCACGCTCACCACCGAGCGAACCGGCCCGAGCGCGGTCTGCCCGCGGCTTTCGACATAGGCCATGCCGTCGGTGCGGCTGCCATAGCCGCTGCGCGAGCTCTTGCCGAATTCGGCCCTGACCGCGCCGCCGACACGCACGCAGAAGGTCGAGCCTTCGAGCCGCACGAAGCCCGCGCCATATTCGGGGCAGGGGCGGGCGTCCTTGGCAGGGGCCGGAGCGGCCTTGCTGAAGGCTTCGCGCGGCTGCGCCCGGCCGGGCAGGGCCTCGCCGATCGACTGGGCCATGGCGGCGCCGGGCAGCGAAGCCAGAAGCAGGAGGGCGGCGAAGCGGAGCATGGCTGATTCCCGAAGCGACAACCGATCATGACGACGCGGCAAGGCGCAGTTGTGGCAGATCATCGTAACGGCACCCCCGCCCTGTGGGAAGAAGCGGAACGAAAACGAAAAAGCCCGGCCGAAGCCGGGCTTTGACGTCGCGGGCAGGGCTCCCGAGCGGAAGGCTCAGCGGGCGCGGGTGCGCACCTGGAAGACGTCGAAGGTGAGTTCGGCGATCTGCCACCACAGATACTGGTCGGAGCGGAAGGCGGCCATCGCCTCGATCGCCTTCTTGAAGTCCGGGTTCTTGGCCGAGATTTCGGAGTAGAGCTCGTTCGAGGCCTTGAGGCTCGCTTCCATCACGTCCTGCGGGAAGGGGCGAAGCTGCGTGCCGGCGGCCACGAGGCGCTTCAGCGCCGGCGGGTTCACCACGTCGTATTTCGCGGCCATCTGCGTGTTGGCATAGGTGCAGGCGGCGGTCAGCGCGGCCTGATAGGTCTTCGGCAGCGAATTCCACTTCTCCAGGTTGACGAAGGCGTGGACGGTCGGCCCGCCCTCCCAGAAGCCCGGATAGTAGTAGTAGGGCGCGACCTTGGCGAAGCCGAGCTTCTCGTCGTCATRGGGGCCGACCCATTCGGCSSCGTCGATSGTGCCCTTTTCCAGCGCCGGRTAGATGTCGCCRCCGSCGAKCTGCTGCGGCACGACGCCRAGCTTCTGCAGCACGGAGCCGGCGATGCCGCCGATGCGCATCTTCAGGCCCTGCAGGTCGGCCGTCGTCTTGATCTCCTTGCGGAACCAGCCGCCCATCTGCGCGCCGGTGTTGCCGCAGGGCAGGCCGTAGGCGTTGAACTTCTTGTAGAACTCGTTGAACAGCTCGTTGCCGCCATGCTGGAACAGCCAGGCGTTCTGCTGGCGGGCGTTGAGGCCGAACGGCACCGAGGCGGCGATCGCGAAGGTCGGGTCCTTGCCGACATAGTAATACGAGACGGTGTGGCACATCTCGACGGTGTTGTTGCTGACCGCGTCGAGCGCCTGCAGGGCCGGGACGATCTCGCCCGCGGCGAAGACCTGGATCTGGAACTTTCCGTCCGTCAGGTCGGAGACCATCTTGGCCATGACCTCGGCGCCGCCATAGATCGTGTCGAGCGACTTCGGGAAGGACGAGGCCAGACGCCACTTCACCTCCGGATTGGATTGCGCCACCGCCGGCATGGCGACGGCGGTGGCCGCGGCACCCGCCGCCGCGGTCTGGATGAACTGACGACGCTTCATGGGGACATCTCCTCGGAAGGCACTCGGTTTTTCGAGCTTATGTGGACGCGACGGCGACACATGCCGAACATGCGCCGGGGTTCTAACGCAATCGCTGCATGAATCGCGAGGGGATTCAACCGTTGGGACTGAGACTTTCGGCTAAAGTCCGGCCTGCACAGGGCATGGGAGGCCCTGTTTTTCAAGGCTTGGCCATGGGCGCCGCGGCTGCTTTAAGGGCGCGATGATCGAGACGGAACGATTGCTGCTGCGCCGGCCCTCCCGCGAGGATCTCGATCCCATTCACGCCATGCGCTCGGACCCCGAGGTCGTCCGCTTCATCGGCGGCAAGGCGCTGTCGCGCGAGGAGGCCTGGCAGCGATTGACGCGCAGCGCCGGCAACTGGGCCTTGCTCGGCTACGGCTTCTTCGCCGTGGTCGAGAAGGCGAGCGGCCGTCTCGTCGGCGAGGCCGGGCTGATGCAGGCCCATCGCGGCCTCGGCGAGCGGTTCGATCCGTTTCCCGAGGCGGGCTGGGTCTTCACGCGCGAGGCGCAGGGCAGGGGCTATGCGACCGAGGCCGCCTTGGCGTCCCATGGTTGGTTCGGGCGCGTCGTCGGCGCGTCGCGCACCGTCTGCATCATCGCGCCGGAAAATCTCGGATCGATGCGGGTTGCCGCCAAACTGGGCTACACGCCCTTCGGCTCGGCCTGCTATCACGACGCGACGGTCACGATGCTCGAGCGCCCGGCCGGGTGAGCGGCGGGACCGGACAGGCGGCAAGGGAGAGGGTCTCATGGATCAGGACAAGCTCGGGCGGCTCAGGGCCCGCTATGCCGGGGCGAGCGGCGGCGATATCCATGATCCGCGCTTTGCCAAGGTTGCCGCCGACCAGTTCCAGGGCGACCGGCGCAAATGGCCTTTCGCCGATGTCGCGACCTTCATCGGCACCCCGTACCGGCCGGATGCGCTGGGCAAGCCGGATCTCGGTGGCCTCGATGTCGCGATCATCGGCCTGCCGATGGATCTGGGCGTGACCAACCGGGCCGGCACGCGGCTCGGGCCTCGTGCGGTCAGGGCCGTCGAGCGCATCGGGCCGATGGACCATGTGCTGGGCACGGCGCCGCTGGGCATGGTCAAGGTGGCGGATATCGGCGATGTGCCTTTCCGTTCGCGCTATTCGCTGGAAAGCTGCCACGAGGACATCGAGGCGACCTTTCGCAGCATCGTCGAGGCCGGCGTCTCCACGCTTGCCGTCGGCGGCGACCATTCGATCACCTATCCGATCCTGAAGGCCGTGGGGGCGAAGCGCCCGGTCGGGATGGTCCATATCGATGCCCATTGCGATACGTCGGGCCCCTATGAGGGCTCGAAATTCCACCATGGCGGCCCCTTCCGGCAGGCGGTGCTCGACGGCGTGCTCGATCCCGAGCGCGTGATCCAGATCGGCATCCGCGGCGGCGCCGAATATCTCTGGGAGTTCTCCTACGAGTCGGGCATGACCGTGATCCACGCCAATGAGGTCGACGATCTCGGCATCGAGGCCGTGATTGCCAGGGCGCTCGCCGTCATCGGCGACGGGCCGACCTATGTTTCCTTCGACGTCGATTCGCTCGATCCCGCCTTCGCGCCCGGCACCGGCACGCCGGAGGTCGGCGGCCTGACGCCGCGCGAGGCGCTGGCGATCCTGCGCGGGCTGAAGGGACGAAACATCGTTGCGGCCGATGTCGTCGAGGTCGCGCCGCAATACGATGCCACGAGCAACACGGCGCAGTGCGCGGCACAGGTGCTCTTCACCGAGCTCTGCCTGATCGCGGAAGCGCGCGCTGCTGGAAAAGGAAGACCATGATGAAACGACCTTCGATGGCGCAGCTTTCCGCTGTGGCCGGGCTTTGCCTGATCGGCTTCGCCGCCCGTGCGGAAGTGCCCGCCAATGGTGCGGCCTATATCGAAGCGTCCGTGGCCGCCGTCGAAAGCATGATGCGGGTCGAGCCGGGCAAGACGAGCCTGCCGCGGCTCTCCGATCCGGTCGCCCGCAAGGTGCTGGAGGATGTCTGGAACGAGAGCGCGATTCTCGGCAAGGCTCCCTATACGGGGGCCGACATCCCCGCTCTGCTCAACATCGTGCAGCAGCAGACGCGGATCCTGCAGGCCTACACGCTGTATTCGCCCGCTCCCGGCAAGACGCCGCCGGATACCGCCCGCAACGTGGTCGAGTATCAGGACGAGCTCGCCCATTCGCATGCCTTCCTACTGAAGGCGGTCTCGGCCTCCCTGGAGGCGATCAACAATTTCGGCGCGAACCTGTCGCAGGACGAGAAGACCGATGCCCGCTTCCAGGGGCTGCGCCAGATGCGGCTTGGCCTGCAGGAGATCATCACCGGCGTCGCTCTGGCGCTGCGCAATCCGGCGCTGCGCGAGGCCAACCAGACCCTGATCGCGCGCAGCCTGGCCGATAACGCAGCGGGCATCGTGGCCGGCATCGCCCCGCCGGACCGCACGGCTTTGGTCACCGCGCTGCAGGCCGCCCGGCCTTCCCTGAAGCCGGGTGCCGAGAAGGCCGTCAGCGCCTTCATCGCGACGGCGACCAGCGCGCCCTGCAACGGGCTCTGTCGTCTGGAGTGAAGGCTTCTACGCCGGGCGCGTCGCGAGCCAGATCACATGGCGCGCGCCGCGCCCGGTGCGGCTCGCCCGCACCGTGACCTCCTCCGTCGCGAAGCCGGCTGCGCGCAGCCGGCGGGTGAAGCCGTGGTCCGGTCCCGACGACCAGACCGCGAGCACGCCGCCCGGCCGTAAGGACGYCTTGGCGATGCCGAGACCGGTTGCGCCGTAGAGGCGGTCATTGGCGGCGACGGTCAGCCCCTCCGGCCCGTTGTCGACATCGAGCAGGATGCCGTCGTAGCGCGCTGTCCCCGCCGCGATCACCGCCATGACGTCGTCGACCGTCAGCGTGACGCGCGGATCGTCGAGGCAGCCCGCGAAGACCGGCGCCATCGGCCCCTTCGCCCAGGTCGCGACGGCCGGGATTAGCTCGGCGACCTCGACCGACGCGTCGCCCGGCAAGGCGGCGAGCGCCGCTCGCAGGGTGAAGCCCATGCCGAGCCCGCCGATGAGCAGGGAAGGGCTTGCCCGTGGCGCGAGACGCTCGCAGACGAGCCGCGCCAGCGCCTCCTCCGAGCCGCTGAGGCGGCTGTTCATCAGCTCGTTGCTGCCGAGCATGATCGAGAACTCGCTGCCGCGCTGCTTCAGCCGCAAGGTGCCGCTGCCGTCGGGGAGAGCGGCGGTGTCGAGCACGGTCCAGGGCAGCATGAGGCTCTCGCGGTCGGGTTGGCGATGGAGCCTTATAGCCCGGACGGCGCGACTGGCGAGGCGTCAGGGCCGTCATCGGGCGATATGCGCCTCCGTCATGGCTCTCGACCGTCTCGGCAGTTGCTGTAGCGCACAAGACATGGCTATCTGATGCTGCAGCGCAGCATGGGCCTGCGCTCCCTTTGCCGAAAGCCTTCGCTATGTCTCTCGCCGCGAATGATCGCAGCCTGAATGTCTCTGCGCCCGTCACGGGCGCCACTCCGGCCGGGCTGGTGCTGTTCGCACTCGCCATGGGCGGTTTCGCCATCGGCACGACCGAATTCGCCTCGATGAGCCTGCTGCCCTATTTCGCGGCCGGGCTCGGCATCGACGAGCCGACCGCGGGGCATGTCATCAGCATCTATGCGCTGGGCGTGGTTGTCGGCGCGCCCCTGATCGCGGTTCTGGCGGCGCGGATCCCGCGGCGCACCCTGCTGATCGCGCTGATGGGCCTCTTCGCTCTCGGCAATCTCCTGAGCGCGCTTGCGCCGAGCTACCATTGGATGCTGTTCTTCCGGTTCCTCAGCGGCCTGCCGCACGGCGCCTATTTCGGCGTGGCGGCGCTGGTCGCGGCCTCGCTCTCGGCGCCCAATCGCCGGGCGCAATCCGTAGCGCGGGTCATGCTGGGGCTCACCATCGCGACGATTCTCGGCGTGCCGGTCGCGAGCTGGATGGGGCAGGCGCTGGGCTGGCGGACCGGCTTTGGCATCGTCGCGGTGCTGGCGCTGCTGACCGTGCTCCTGGTCGCCCTCTATGCGCCGCGCGACAGCGTGCAGCCGGGCGCGAGCCCCTTGCGAGAGCTCGGCGCGCTGAAGCGCCGGCAGGTCTGGCTGACGCTCGGCATCGGCGCCATCGGCTTCGGCGGGCTCTTCGCGGTCTACACCTATGTCGCCTCGACCCTGATGGCGGTGACGCAGGTCTCGCCCGTCGTCGTTCCCGTCGTGTTGTCGGTCTTCGGCGTCGGCCTCACCGTCGGCACGCTTTTCGCCGGCTGGGCTGCCGACCGGGCATTGATGCCCTCGATCGGCGGGCTCCTGCTCTGGAGCGCGGTCTGGCTCGCCGCCTTCCCCTTCGCCGCCGGCAACATCTGGGCCGTCTCGCTGGTCGTCTTCATGATCGGCAGCGGCGGCGGCCTCGGAGCGATGCTGCAGACGCGATTGATGGACGTGGCCGAGGACGCGCAGACGCTCTCGCGCCTTTTGCCCAATCGGATCAGCGGTTTACCCTGCGATAAATTTCGGCGGGGCCGCCTGGAAAAGCTGCGTCTGCCCACTTGCGGCTGCGGTGAGACTTCGCCCAATCTGTAGGCACAAGGTGCGGCCGGGAAGAGGGAACACCCGGCCGTTCAACCTGCGGGAGGCACCATGAAGAGTTTCGTTCGTTTCATCGCCGCGGCAGCGCTCACCGTCGTGGGCGCCACCGGCGTCCTGGCGCAGGCCAAGGAGTGGAAGGAGATCCGCATCGGTACGGAGGGCGCCTACCCGCCCTACAACAACCTGAATGCGAAGAAGGAGCTCGAGGGCTTCGAGATCGACTACGGCAATCTGCTCTGCGAGAAGATGAAGGTGAAATGCACCTGGGTGGTGCAGGACTGGGACGGCATCATCCCGGCACTGCAGGCCAATAAGTACGACGTCATCTTTGCCGGCATGAACGCGACCGACGAGCGCAAGAAGCAGGTCGATTTCACGGCGGTCTACAGCAAGACGCCGATCTGGATGATCGGCCCGAAGACCATCAAGTCGGACGATGTCTCGCCGGCCGCCCTCAAGGGCAAGTCGGTCGGCGCGCAGGGCTCGACCATCCATGCCAACTTCCTCGAGAAGTTCTACAAGGATTCCGACATCCGCCTCTATCCGACGCAGGAAGAGGCCAATCTCGACCTGCTCAACGGCCGCCTCGACTACATCGTCGCCGATGCGCTGGCGCTCGCCGATTTCCTCAAGGGCAAGGGCAAGGATTGCTGCCGCAAGATCGCCGAGGTGAAGCGCGACGACGCCATCCATGGCCCCGGTGTCGCGGGTGCGGTGCGCAAATCCGACGTGGCCCTGAAGGAGATGATCAGCAAGGCGATTGCCGAGACCATGGCCGACGGCTCGCACAAGAAGCTCGAGGACAAGTGGTTCAAATACGAGTGAGCCGATCCTCGTGAATCGTTTCCGCCGGCCCGGTCGGGCCGGCGGGCTTGCTGTTCTCCAGCCCCGGCATCCACATGCTCGATAAACTCGCCCTGCTCGGCTTCGGCGATGGTGGCTGGGGGCTGGCGCTTCTGCAGGGCGCCGGCATCACCATCTCGATCGCGCTTGCGACGCTGCCTTTCGGCCTTGCCCTGGGTCTCCTCGTCGCTCTCGGCAAGCGCTCCGACAACGCCGTGCTGCGTGGCATGGCCACGCTCTACACGACGATCTTCCGGGGCGTGCCCGAGCTGTTGACGCTCTACATCATCTATTTCGGCGTGCAGCTCCTGCTCCAGCACCTCTGGCAGTATCTGGGCCTGCCGGGTTCGTTCAGCATGCCGCCCTTCGTCGCCGGCATGGTCGCGCTGGGCGTCGTGCTCTCGGCCTTCTCCAGCGAGGTCTGGGTCGGCGCCTTGAACTCGATCCAGAGGGGCCAGCGCGAAGCCGCCGCGGCGCTCGGCCTCAGCAAGGCGCAGGCCTTCCGCCTCGTGGTGCTGCCGCAGCTCATCCGAGTCGCGCTGCCGGGGCTCGGCAACAACTGGATGGTGCTGCTCAAGGAAACCTCGCTCGTCTCGGTCATCACCCTGCCGGAC
>NZ_JBFRDQ010000133.1:0-11712 GCF_052113865.1 Allobosea sp. TAB14
GTCTTGAGCTGCATCTCCTCGAGCTTGCGCAGCGCGCGCAGGCGCGTGTCGAGGATCGCGTTGGCCTGGACCTCGGTGAGCTCGAAGACCTTCATCAGCTCGATCTTCGGCTCGTCCTCCTCGCGGATGATTTTGATCACCCGGTCGAGGTCGAGATAGACGATCAGCAGGCCGCGCAGGATTTCCAGCCGCTTGTCGATCTGGCCGAGGCGGAAGCGCGAGCGCCGCTGCAGCACCTCGCGGCGATGGTCGAGCCAGGCGCGCAGCGCCTCAGCGAGGCCGAGCACGCGCGGCACCAGCCCGCCGGTCAGCACGTTCATGTTCATCGGAATGCGCGCTTCGAGCTCGGAGAGCCTGAACAGCGATTCCATCATCAGGTTGGCATCGACGTTGCGGGCGCGCGGCTCGATGACGATGCGGATGTCCTCCGCGGATTCGTCGCGAAGGTCGGCGACCAGAGGCAGCTTCTTGTCGTTGAGCAGCTCCGCGATCTTCTCGATCAGCCGGCCCTTCGAGACCATGTAGGGGATCTCGGTGACGACGACCTGCCAGGCGCCCCGCTCAAGGTCCTCCTTCAGCCAGCGCGCGCGGGTGCGGAAGGCGCCGCGGCCGGTGCGGTAGGTCTCCGCCATCGAGGCGCGGGTCTCGACGATGATGCCGCCGGTCGGGAAATCCGGCCCGGGCACGAAGGTCATGAGCTGCTCGGAGGAGGTCTCCGGGTGCTGGATCAGGTAGAGCGCGGCGTCGCAGAGCTCAGCCGCGTTGTGCGGCGGGATCGAGGTCGCCATGCCGACCGCGATGCCCTGCGAGCCATTGGCCAGCAGGTTCGGGAAGGCGGCCGGCAGTACGACCGGTTCCTCGTCCTCACCGTTATAGGTCTCGCGGAAATCGACCGCGTCCTCGTCGATGCCGTCGAGGAGCAGGCGCGCGACCTCGGTCATGCGCGCTTCGGTGTAACGATAGGCGGCGGCGTTATCCCCGTCGATATTGCCGAAATTGCCCTGCCCGTCGACGAGCGGGTAGCGCTGGGCGAAATCCTGCGCGAGGCGCACCAGCGCGTCATAGACCGACTGGTCGCCATGCGGGTGGAACTTACCGATGACGTCGCCGACGATGCGGGCGCATTTCTTATGGACCTGGCCGGGGTCGAGCCGGAGCAGACGCATCGCATGGATGATGCGCCGGTGGACCGGCTTCAAACCGTCGCGCGCATCCGGCAAGGCGCGGTGCATGATGGTGGAGAGCGCATAGGCGAGATAGCGTTCTTCGAGCGCCGATTTCAGATCGATGCGCTCGGCTCCATCCTCCGGCGGCGGATCGATCGGTTTGCCCATACGCTGTCAGCCCTCTTCCCGTCCAAATTCGCGCCGATCCTGATCGTCCGGAGCATTGCTCCCTGCGGAAACCGGCACCCGCTTCTTCGCGCCATGCTCTATGGCACAGCACGAATCAGCCCGCCAGAACAATGCAGGTACGCACGCATGCGCGCAAACGCCGGAGCGGCCATTTTGCGTTCAATCGGTGGATGAATTCGCGGCCAAGCGCGTCGCCAGATCGACCAGCCGGGCGCGCTCCGGCGGCTCCTGCAAGCCGCGCGGCTCGAAGAGGTGCCGGCGCAGGAAAAAGCCGGTCAGGGCGAAGCCCGACAGGATGTCGGCGGCGGAGGGCTGGCGTCCGCCCTGTCCCTCGACGAGAAAGGCCGGGAGCTTCAGCAGCCGGTCGAGATAGGGCTGCGCCGCCGGGCGGCTGACGGCCTTGCCGGATTTCGGTGAGACATGGCTGAGGTCATCGGGCGTGCCGGTCACGGCGCAGCGGGCGAGATCGAGCCCGAAACCGAGCTCGGAGAGCATGGCGAGCTCGAAGCGCACCACCAGCGGCGGGGCGAGCTGCGGCTCGTCGAGATGCTCGACGAGGACGGCGAGCCCCTCATAGAGACCCGGATGCGGATCTCGCTCCGGCAGGAGGCGCAAGAGGCCCGCAATGGTCGCCAGCCCATAGAGCGCGACCGGTGTGGCCATCAATCGCGCGGCATGGGAGGTCAGCAACTCCACTTTGTACTCGCCGAGATGCTCGTCGAGACGAGCCCGCCATGTCAGCGCGACCCGGTTGCCGGGCTGGAGCAGCGGCTGCGTCTTCTGCGAGCGCCCGCCGCGAACGAGGCCGAGATGGCGGCCGTGGAAGCGCGTCATCACCTCCAGGATCACGGCGCTTTCGCCATGCCCCCTCAGCCCGATGACGGTGCCCTCGTCGACCCATTCCATGGACTGGATGTAGGGCAGACAAGCGCAGGAAGGAACCGCGTCATGGTCGGGCTTGCCCCGACCGTCTCGGAAACCAGCCATCTCGTCATGAGATTCTCGGGTCTGCGCTTCGCTTCGCCCGAGAACGACGCCTCGTCGGTTTCACACATATTGCGCGATGCCGCCGCCGAAGGACCAGTTCTCGCGTGCCGTCTCGACGAGATTGATGAAGATGTCGTCGGAGCGCAGGCCGGGATCGCGGCGCAAATTCTCGTGGATCCTCGCGAACAATGCCTTCTTCTGCGTCACGCCGCGCGAGGCGCTGACGGTGATCTGAATGACCACCATCGCATCCGAGCGGTCGAAGCCGAAATAATTGGCGTCGTAGATGAACTCGCCGGCATCGTGCTGGTGGACCAGCGCGAAGAGGTCGCCCTCAGGCACCTCGAAGGTCTCGCGCAGCGCCTTGTAGACGCCATCGACGATGGCGGCGGGCTCGGAGGCCGGGCGGCCGCGGCGCATGGAAATCCGGATCAGGGGCATGGTCGTCTCCATTTGCGGCGACGCGCGATCCCGCGCCGGTCGCCGATGGAGAGAGGCTAGCGTTGAAACGACAAACATAAAACCGTATCATAAGAGATACCAGAGATACGGATTATTGATTTATGAGCCCCCCTGCCCTCGACGTGGACGCCGTCGCCGCCTTCCTGCAAGCGGCCGAGCTCGCCAGCTTCACACGCGCGGCGGAGGCGCTCGGCTCGACGCAATCGCTGGTCAGCACCCGGATCAAGCGTCTCGAAACCACGCTCGGCCGGCTGCTGCTGCAACGCCATCCGCGCCTCGTGCGGTTGACGCCGGAAGGCGAGCGCTTCCTGCCGGCGGCGCGGGAATTCCTGGCGGCGCATGGCCGCGCGCTCGCGGCCTTCACCGAGGAGCCGGAGCGTATCGCGGTCGGCATCAGCGAACAGGCGGCGGGGCCCGACATCCCGTTCCTGCTCTCGCGGCTGGCGGCGCATGATCCCGGCCTCGTCGTCAATCTCCGGATCGAGCCGTCAAGCCTGCTGGAAGCCGCCTTCGAGGCCGGGGAACTCGACGTCGTGCTGGTCCGACGGGTCGGGGGAGGCAGGACCGGCGAGGTGCTGCGCGAGGATATCTTCGGCTGGTTCGCCTCGCCTGCGCTGATGCCCTGGCCGGACGCGCCGCTGCCGATGATCAGCCTCGTCACCGAGTGCGGCCTGCGCCGCCACGCCATCGAGGCATTGACCCGCTGCGGCCGGCCCTGGCGCGAAGCCTTCATCGGCGGTGGCATGGCGGCAGTGCTGGCGGCGGTCTCGGGTGGGCTGGGCGTCAGCCCGCTCGCCAGCCGCATCGCGCCGCGCGACGCGGTCGATGTCGGGGCGGATTGGGGCCTGCCGCCGCTCGGCCACTCGCAGGTCGTGCTGCGCAGCCAGGTTTCCAGCGCGCGCGGGCGCTCCTTCGTCCGCGAACTCGCGGCGGCGTTCCGGGGGTGAGCCTCGCGGTAAGGCTGCCGTCATCGGGAATGACAGGCGTGCCCCGGAAGAACGGCCCTATCCCAGCACGCGCTCGACCCGGCTGATCTGACGCTTCTCGCGCAATTCGCTGATGATCGCCGAGAGGTGCTTCAGGTCCCAGACCGTCAGATCGATCGTGACATCGGTGAAGTCCGGATTGGGCCGGTTCATCTGGACGGCGTCGATATTGCCATCATGCTCCGCGATGATCGTGGTGATCTGGGCGAGCGAGCCCGGCTCGTTGATCGACTTCAGCGCGATCCGCGCCGGGAAGCGCTGCGGCACCTTGTCGTCGAGATCCCAGCGGACATCGAGCCAGCGATCGGGCTCGTTGTCGAAGGCGGCAAGCGCTGGCGACTGGATCGGGTAGATCGTCACGCCCTCGCCTGCCGTCAGGATGCCGACGATGCGGTCGCCCGGTACGGCGCCGCCTTGCGGCGAGAAGCGCACCGGCAGGTCGCGCCCAAGGCCCCGGATCGGAATGGCGTCGGCGCTGGGCTCGCCSGGCAGCTTGAACTTSAGRTTSTCGCCCTTGCSSAGCTCGAACCAGCCCTTGCCGCTCGCCGTGGCCGCGGCCGGCTTGGGCTCGCCGGCCGTGCGCTTCTCCGGCTCCAGATCGGGGTAGACGGCCTTGACCACATCACCCGAATACATCTCGCCGCGGCCGACGGCGGCCAGCACATCGTCCACGGTGCTGCGCGCGAGGCGTTTCAGTGCCGCCTTCAGCTTCTCGTCGGAGAAGGCCTTCTCGGCGCGCGAGAAAGCGCGTTCGAGGATCTGGCGGCCCAGGCCCGCATATTGCCGGCGCACCGCGACACGGGTGGCGCGGCGGATGGCGGCGCGGGCCTTGCCGGTGACGACGAGGGATTCCCAGGCGGCAGGCGGAGCCTGCCCCTCGGCGCGGGTGATCTCGACCTCGTCGCCGTTCTGCAATTCGGTCAGCAGCGGGGCGATGCGGCCGTTGATCTTGGCGCCGACGGCGCTGTTGCCGACATCGGTGTGGACGGCATAGGCGAAGTCGATCGGCGTCGCGCCGCGCGGCAGGGCGATGAGCCGCCCCTTCGGCGTGAAGCAGAAGACCTGGTCGTGGAAGAGCTCGAGCTTGGTGTGCTCGAGGAACTCCTCGGGGCTGTCGCCCTCGGCCAGCAGGTCGACGGTGCGACGCAGCCATTGATAGGCGCGGCTCTCGTCGACGAGCTGCATCGGCTCACCGGGGCGGCCATCCTTGTAGTGGGCATGGGCGGCGATGCCGTATTCGGCGATGCGGTCCATCGAATCGGTGCGGATCTGCAATTCGACGCGGCTGTGGCCGGGGCCGACCACCGTGGTGTGGATCGAGCGGTAGTCGTTCTGCTTGGGCGTCGAGATGTAGTCCTTGTAGCGGCCCGGCACCATCGGCCAGGTCATATGGACGATGCCGAGGACGCGGTAGCAATCCTGCGGCTTCTCGACAATGACGCGGAAGCCGAAGATGTCCGACAACTGCTCGAAGGAGACGGATTTCCGCTCCATCTTCTTCCAGATCGAATAGGGGCGCTTGCGGCGGCCATGGACCTCTGCCTCGATGCCGCTGGCCGCGAGCTTGTCTTTCAGGTCGCGCTCGATCTCGCCGATGACCTTGCCCTCGCGCGCGGTCACCTCCTCCAGCCGCTTGGTGACGGTGGCATGCGCCTCCGGCTTGATATGGCGGAAGGCGAGCTCCTCCAGCTCCTCGCGCAATTCCTGCATGCCCATGCGACCGGCAAGCGGGGCGTAGATCTCGATCGTCTCCTCGGCGATGCGCAGGCGCTTTTCCGGCGGGACGAAATGCAGGGTGCGCATGTTGTGCAGCCGGTCGGCCAGCTTCACCAGCAGCACGCGGATATCGTCGACGATGGCGAGCAGGAGCTTGCGGAAATTCTCGCCCTGCGCCGCCTTCTTCGAGACGAGGTCCAGCTTCTTGATCTTGGTGAGCCCGTCGACGAGCCGGCGGATATCCGGCCCGAACAGGTTCTCGATCTCCTCCAGCGTCGCCGCCGTGTCCTCGACCGTGTCGTGCAGCACCGCCGCGACGATGGTGGCATCGTCGAGCTTCAGGTCCGTCAGGATCGCGGCGACTTCGAGCGGATGCGCGAAGAAGGGATCGCCGGAGGCGCGCTTCTGCGTGCCATGGGCGCGCATGGCATAGACATAGGCCCGGTTGAGCAGGTCCTCGTCGGTACTCGGATTGTAGCTCCTGACCCGGTCAACGAGCTCATATTGCCGCATCATGCCCATGCGGGCCCCAGCCTCAGCCTACGATCATTGCAACGCATTATTATTTGCACAGGTCTGGGCGGCAGCAAGGCGCTTTTCCGAGTATCGGGCATGAAAAAGCCCGGCAGTGCCGGGCTTTAGAGCAAAACGGTGAAGAAATTCCCCGACGGGAATCAATCCTCGTCGTCGGCGCTCTCGGTCGGCGGCACAAGGCCGTCGAGACCGCGCAGCAGGTCTTCCTCGCTCATGCGATCGAACTGGACTTCGTTGTCCGAGGTCGCGGCGCTCGTGGGGCTGGCGAGCAGCGGGACGGTCTCCGGCTCCGGCTCGTCGACCTCGACATGCTTCTGCAGCGAGTGGATCAGCTCTTCCTTCAGATCCTCGGGCTTCAGCTTCTCTTCGGCGATCTCGCGGAGCGCGACGACGGGGTTCTTGTCGTTGTCGCGCGCCACCAGGATCGAAGAGCCCGAAGCGATGTTCCGAGCGCGATGAGCCGCGAGCAGGACCAGCTCGAAGCGGTTGTCGACCTTGTCGATGCAGTCTTCAACGGTAACGCGAGCCATGGCGGCTCCTTCCGATCTCGGCGATGCAGGGAGATGAATCTGCGACGGCCATACAGGCAAAGCCGCCGCGATGCAAGAATTTCGCTGGCTGAGATACAAGCCACCGGCGGCAAACGTCAAACGAGCGGCCGCCCTCCGCGGTCATTCCGGACAAGCCGCATCGCGGCGCCGATCCGGAATCCATCATAGAGCACGGCACCTTACGATGGATTCCGGGTCAAGCCCGGAATGACGGTGGATTCAGGCGCGCATCCGCCGCACCAGATCGTCGAGCGTCGGGTCGAAGCGCGCGCCCTCCTCCGCCGTGGTCTTGCCGCCCATGGCCGGCAGCTCGTGCGGCGCGAGCGCGGCGAAGCGCATGCGCATGGTCGTCGCCACGCCTTCGCCGAAGGCGATGGCCTCGCGGTTGCCGATCGAGGAGAGGAAGGCGATCGTGCTGGCGGAGGCGTCCGAGATCGCCGAGCGGATGATCTGCTGGTCGCGCTCATTGGCGAGGCGCATCGCGAAGATCGTCGAGCACTGCGACATGATCGTCGGGTCCAGCTCGCCCGGGCGCTGGGTCACGACGCCGAGATAGGCGCCGTATTTGCGGCCTTCCTTGGCGATGCGGGCGATGGCCTGACGCGTCGGCGCGAAGCCGAGCTGAGGGTCGGACGGCACGTAGCGATGCGCCTCCTCGCAGAGCACGAGCACCTCGATCGCTCCCTGGCTGGCGACCGCCAGCTCGAAGGCGAGGCGCGACAGCACGGAGGCGACCGCATTGACCACCTCGCCCGGCAGGCCGCCGAGCTGGAAGGCCGTGATCGGGCGGCCATGCATGGGAACGCGGAAGATCTGACCGAGGATCGGCGCCATGGTTTCGTACATGTTGGCGCGGCCGAACATGAAGCGATAGCGCGGATCGGCATGGAGCGATTCCAGCCGGACCTTGAGCGAGCGCAGCGCGGCGCGGGGCCAGCGCTGCTCGTGCAGGCCGATCAATTCGTCGATGATGGCGAAGACGTCCTTGAGCCGGTAGGGCGTCGGCGCATCATGGCTCGCCTGGGCCTGCACCGGCTCCGGCCCGGCGGCGCGCGGGCCGCCGATATCGAGCGGGCGCTTCAGCAGCGAGGAACCGAGATCCCGCGCCAGATCCGGCGCGGTCGGCGTGCGGTAGCGGGTGCGCGCCGCGGCCACGACCTCGCGCAGGATGTCGGGCTCGTCGTCCAGCGCCGGACGCCCGCGGAAGACGACCTCGGCCAGCTCCTCCTGCTTGAACATCCAGAACGGCAGATCGAGCGCGTCGCCGTCGATCGTCAGCGCAAGCTCGGGAAAGGCGCTCGAATATTCGTTGTGCGGGTCGAGGATGAGCACGCGCAGGCGCGGGCGGACGGCGACGGCCTTGCGCAGCAGCAGCGCGACCGCGCTCGACTTGCCGACGCCGGTGGTGCCCAGCAGCGCGAAATGGCGGGAGAGCATGTCCTGGATGTTCACGGTCGCGGGGATGCTCGCATCCTGCGTGATCTGGCCGATCACCACGCCGCCGCGTTCGCCGAGATCATGCACCAGCGCGAGATCGCCGGTGCGGATGCGGTGCGCCACGGCGCCAATCGGCGGATAGTTGGTGATACCGCTCTGGAAGCGCGTCTTGCCGTCCGAGCCCTCCAGCACCTCGCCGAGGAACTCGACCTCGATCCGGATCGGATTCTCGGCCGTGTCGGTCCAGGCCGCCTCGACCGCATGCACGCGATAGACCAGCGCCACGATGCGGCTGCTGCCGAGATTGATCGAGATCATGCGGCCGATCGCCCAGGCGTCGCCGGCCAGCCAGCTTCCCGTCGAGACGGCGCTGAGGATCGTGGCGCGCGCACCATCGCAGGCTATCACGCGGCCGAGCACGCGCTCCGGCGGCTGCTTCGTGTCGCGCCGGTCCGGCATGGCGTCGCTTTCGAAGATGCCCGATTTCACGGCTAGCTGCATCGCCTTCCCCGTCCCTGTGCCGACCATAAGTAGAGGCGGCCCGGTTACGATTGACTTCATGGCGGCCGGCTCATGGATTCGCGGTTAGCAAACCGCAAAGCCGTTCGCTCGCCTTGGCCGTGTCGGGGCCCATCCCGCGGACCGATCAGAATTGGTGGCCCTGCCATCACATTCGCTGCATTGAGCCCAGGGGTCCGTTTCGTCTATGCACGGCGATACGAAATAAGGGGGCGGATCATGGCCGAGCGGCTGCGTCTGGGTGTGAACATCGACCATGTCGCGACGGTGCGTAACGCACGCGGCGGCGCCCTGCCCGATCCGGTGCGCGCGGCGCATCTGGCGATCAAGGCGGGGGCTGACGGCATCACCGCCCATCTGCGCGAGGACCGGCGCCATATCCGCGACGAGGACATGGCCCGGTTTGCCGCGGAACTGACGAAGCCGCTCAATTTCGAGATGGCCGCCACCGACGAGATGATGGTGCTGGCGGAGCGCTTCCGGCCGCACGCGGCCTGTCTCGTGCCCGAAAAGCGCGAGGAGCGCACCACCGAGGGCGGCCTCGACGTCGTCGGCCAGCAGGCCCAGCTCGCGCCGCGCATCGCCCGGCTGAAGGCCGCCGGCTGCCGGGTCTCGCTGTTCATCGAGCCGGACGAGGCACCGATCGCTGTGGCGGCGAAGCTGGGCGCGCCCGTCGTCGAATTGCACACCGGAAGCTGGTGCCACGCCGTCGCCGATGGCGATGCCGCGAAGGCCGAGGCGGAGTTCCAGCGGCTGAAGAGCGGAGCGGCCTATGCCGCCGGGCTCGGTATCGAGGTCCATGCCGGACACGGACTCGACTACGCGACGGCCCGCAAGCTCGCCGCGGTTCCGGCCTTCGCGGAATTCAACATCGGCCATTTCCTGATCGGCGAGGCGATCTTCGTCGGGCTCGAAGCCGCGATCACGGCCATGCGCCAGGCCATGGACGAAGGGCGCGCGGCGATTTAAGCCGGAGGCATGATCCTCGGCATCGGCTCCGATCTCTGCGACATCACGCGCATCCAGAAGTCGCTCGACCGCTTCGGCGAGCGCTTCACCCATCGCATCTTCACTGAGGGCGAGCGGGCGAAATCCGACCGACGCGCGACGCCGGCTGCGTCCTATGCCCGCCGCTTCGCCGCCAAGGAAGCCTGCTCCAAGGCGCTCGGCACCGGGATGCGTGCCGGTGTGTTCTGGCGCGATATGGAAGTGGTCAACTTGCCCGGCGGGCGGCCGACGATGCGGCTCACCGGCGGCGCGGCCGAGCGGCTGAAGGCGATGACGCCGGCCGGTTTCGAGGCCTTCGTCCATGTCTCGCTGACCGACGATCCGCCGATGGCGCAGGCCTTCGTGGTGATCGAGGCCCGGCCAGCCGGCGGCTGAAAGCACGGCACGCCAATCCGCGAGAACGGAACAAAAAAGGCCGGCGCTGGTGGCGCCGGCCTTGTTGATTGAGCCTGAAAGCTCGAGCCTGGCTTATTCGGCCGGCTGTGTGCCGCTGACGACGCCCTGCGGCTCGTCGCTCAGCCAACGATAGATCACGCCGCCGAGGATGCCGCCGAGCAGCGGCGCCACCCAGAACAGCCAGAGCTGCTGAAGGGCCCAGCCGCCGACGAACAGCGCCGGGCCGGTGCTGCGGGCCGGATTCACCGAGGTGTTCGTCACGGGGATGCTGACCAGATGGATGAGGGCGAGGCCCAGGCCGATGGCGAGCGGCGCGAAGCCGGCCGGCGCCTTGCCATGGGTCGAACCCATGATGATGAAGAGGAACATCATCGTCATCACGACCTCCATCAGGAAGGCCGAGACGAGGTTGTACTTGCCGGGCGAATGCTCGGCATAGCCGTTCGAGGCGAAGCCGCCGGCGAGATCGAAGCCAGGCGCGCCACGCGCGATGACATAAAGGAGGCCCGCGGCGACGATCGCGCCGACGACCTGCGCCACGATATAGGGGACCACCTGCCCGCCGGGGAAACGCCCGCCGGCCGCGAGGCCGACCGTCACCGCCGGGTTGAGATGGCAGCCGGAGATATGTCCGATGGCATAAGCCATCGTGACGACCGTGAGGCCGAAGGCGAGCGAAACGCCGAGCAGACCGATACCCACATTCGGAAAGCCGGCGGCAATGACGGCGCTACCGCAGCCAGCAAAAGTAAGCCAAAACGTGCCGATGGCTTCGGCGGCATATTTCTTTGCATTCATTAAAATAACCCCCGATTGAATACTCGCGAACACTGGCCTTGCGCCGGAGATTCGTCAACATCCGACCTCCGCGTCCGGAGCATGGACGCCGGCTCAACCTTGCTGCTTCTGCTGCATTGCATCATCGGCATGGCAGGCACCGCAGAAGGCCGCCGTCGCCGCGGAATCGCCATAGTGCGAGCGCCTTAACCTCGGCGAGATCGCCAGGCACGACGGGCGGATCGGCGACCCTGCACCGGGAGAGCGCATGGCGGCCCCATCCCCTTGTCAGGGCAGAGGATTGCGCGGAAAAGTGGTTTCCACTTTGCGGCCCGATGCTGTAGACCGCGCGCTGGATCGCAGTCTGGATCATCGCGCGCCCCGGGGGACGCGCGGTGATCCGTATATTTTATGATCGCACCGGATGTGTCCGGAAAGTGGAGTCCGCTTTCCGGTCCGATGCTGCAGGGAGCGCCCGCGTGGCCAACGACGTCGACAGCAAAACCAAGGCGGCCAAGGAAGAAGGCGGCATCCTCGAGACGATCAAGGTGGTCGTCCAGGCCCTTCTGATCGCGCTCGTCATCCGCACCCTGCTGTTCCAGCCCTTCAACATCCCGTCCGGCTCGCTGATCCCGACGCTGCTGATCGGCGATTACCTGTTCGTCTCGAAATACACCTACGGCTATTCGCGCTACTCGATTCCGTTCGGGCCTCCGGTGATGTCCGGCCGCGTCTGGGCGGCCGAGCCCAAGCGCGGCGACATCGCCGTCTTCAAGCTGCCGAGCGACAATTCGACCGATTACATCAAGCGCGTCATCGGCCTGCCCGGCGACCGCATCCAGATGATCGAAGGCATCCTCAACATCAACGGCCAGCCGGTGAAGCGCGAGCGCATCGCCGACTATGTCACGAGCGACAACTGGGGCCGCAACGTCCCGGTGATCCGCTATGTCGAGACCCTGCCCAACGGCGTGAGCCACGAGA
>NZ_JBFRDQ010000134.1:0-19412 GCF_052113865.1 Allobosea sp. TAB14
CCCCCCACAGCGCCGGCGAGACGCGGCTCTACGAGCGCAATGTCGTCGACATGCTCCTCGACAATCTCGACAGGCTGGCGCGCGGCGAGCAGAGCCTGCGCAACCAGGTCGTCTAGGGAGGATCGCGGCGTRCCGCCGCATCTCTTCCGGCCGGGCGGGCCGGCGCTGATCCCCGCGCTCGGCGTCACCCAGATCTTCGGCTATGGCGCGCTCTATTACGCCTTCACCGTGCTCGCGCCGCGCATCAGCGCCGAATTCGGCTGGGCGCCGGAATGGACCTTCGGCGGTTTCGCCGTCGGCCTGCTGCTGGGCGGCGCGGTCGCGCCGGTGACGGGGAGCCTGATCGACCGCTACGGCACCCGGCTGGTGATGACGCTAGGTTCTGTCCTGGCTGGGCTTTCTCTGATGGCGCTCGCCGAGGTGCGCGGCATCGTCAGCTATGTCGCGGCGATGGTGGTGCTCCAGGCGGTCACGACCGCGGTGTTCTACGATGCCGCCTTCACGGCGCTGAGTCAGGCGCGTGGCGACCGGGCGCGCCGCGCGATCAGCCAGCTCACCCTGATCGCCGGCTTCGCCTCGACCCTGTTCTGGCCTCTGACCAGCACCCTGCTCGCCATCCTCGACTGGCGCGGCGTCTACCGGCTCTACGGCCTGTCGCAGCTCGTCATCTGCGCGCCGCTGCATCTCGCCTTCCTGCCCGGCCGGGTCCGCCGTGCGGCCGCCCAGCCTGCGGCGATCCCGGACAATGCCGGCGCGATCGCGGCGCCGGCCTATCTCGGGGGCGAGGCGCGCCGTCGCGCTTTCCTGCTGCTGGCGCTCGCCTTCTCGCTGCAGGGCTTTGTCGTCTCCGCCATGGCCGTGCATCTGCTGGCGCTGCTGCGCGGTTTCGGGCTCAGCGCGGCCGTGGCGGTGGGCATCGGCACGATGCTCGGGCCGTCCCAGGTTGCGGGGCGCCTCGTTGAGATGCTGTTCGGGAAGGCCGTGCCGCCGGTGACCACGGCCTGGGTCTCGGCCTGCCTGATGCCGCTCGGCCTCGCGCTCCTGTTGATCGGGGGCGCATTGCCGGTGGTCGCCGGCCTCTTTGCGGTCGCCTTCGGCATCAGCATGGGGCTGGGCTCGATCGTGCGCGGCACGGTGCCGCTCCAGCTTTTCGGGCCGGTCGGCTTCGGTGCGACGATGGGCAAGCTCGCGGCGCCCGGCCTCGTCATCAAGGCGGCGGCGCCGCTCGTCTTCGCCGTCGCGCTGGAACGCGGCGGCGTCACGGTCTCGACGCTGGTGCTGATCGTGCTGTCCGCCCTGGCGGCGGCGGCCCTCTTCGTGCTCGCCCGCAGCCGCGCGGCGTAAACCTTCAGGCCAGCATGGTGCGCCACCAGCGGCGCGCGGCGTCGCGCGTCCGCATGGCGAAGCCATAGGCTGAGGTCTCCCTGACCCAGCCGAGCACGGTGTCGCGCACCCGCACCACCTGCGCCATGATCCAGGCGAACCAGCGATAGCTCAGCAGCTTCTCGCGCCCGGCCTCATAGATGCGCTCGACCAGGACGAAGCTCATCAGATGCGCGAAGGCGGTCACGACGAGCCCGGGCCAGAACTGTCCGCGCGCGAACAGCAGCAGGCCGAAAATCTTCAGCGGTTCGGCGATCGCGAAGGGGATCGCCAGCGCCAGCAGCACGAGCGGGCGCGGCAGGGCGGCGACTTTCTCCTCCAGCTTTTGCACGACGCGCAAATCGGCAAGCCGGCGGATCAGTGGTCGGTAGAGCGGCCGCAGCAGCTCGTCGAGGACGATGAAGACGACGAGGATCGCGCGCAGCACCGCGAGCAGCCCGCGCTTGAGCGGGCCGCGCTTCGGGGCGGGCGGAGGCGAAAACGGATCGGACATCGCAGCCGGATTCATAAGCCTGAATTGATGGCGTTTCAAAGCCTGCGGCGCGGCGCATCCGGGACATGCCCCGCTCAGCGGCGCGCATCCTCCTTGAGCATCGCCGCGCCCTTCTCGGCGATCATCATGGTCGGGTTGGCGGTGTTGCCCGAGGTGATGGCCGGCATCACCGAGGCATCGATGACGCGCAGCCCGCTCACGCCGCGCACCTTGAGCCTTTCGTCCAGCACGGCGAGGGGATCGTCGGCGCGGCCCATCTTCGCCGTGCCGACGGGATGGAAGATCGTCGTGCCGAGCTTGCCGGCGGCCTCCAGCAGCGCCGCGTCGGAATCGGCGGCCGCGCCCGGCAGATATTCCTCCGGCCGGAAGCGGGCGAGCGGCGCCTGCGCCACGATCCGCCGCGTCAGCTTCAGCGCATCGATTGCGACCTGCCGATCCTCCTCCGTATCGAGATAGTTCGGGGAAATGACCGGTCCGTCATAGGGATCGGCCGAACGCAGATGCACGCTGCCCCGGCTCGACGGCCTGAGATTGCAGACGCTCGCCGTGAAGGCGTCGAAGGGATGCAGGCCCGATCCCCAGCTATCCAGCGACAGCGGCTGGAAATGATATTGCAGATTCGCCGTCGCGTAGTCCGGCGAGGATTTGGCGAAGGCGCCGACCTGCGAGGGCGCCATGGTCAGGGGGCCGGTGCGCAGCGCCGCCCATTCCAGCGCCATCAGCGGCCKGCGCCAGAGYYTSGCATAGTCGCTGTTSAGCGTCTTGACGCCATGGACCTTGTAGACCGGCCGGATCTGCAGATGGTCCTGCAGGTTCGCGCCGACGCCGGGCGCGTCGACCAGCGTCTCGATCCCGAGCGACTGGAGATGGGCGCCGCCGCCGATGCCGGAGCGTTCGAGCAGGAGCGGGGAGGCAACGGCGCCGGCCGACAGCAGCACCTCGCCGCGCACATCCACCCTGAGCTTCTCCGCGCTCGGCGTGCCCGCGCCATGGGTGAATTCGACGGCGGTCGCGCGGCCCCCCTCGAAGACGATGCGCTCGACATGCACCCGCGTCTCCAGCCGCAGATTGCTGCGGTCGCGCTGGTCGAGAAGCGGCCTCAGGAAAGCATTGAAGGCACTCAGCCGCCGCCCGCGCCGCTGGTTCACCTGAAAATAGGAGGAGCCTTCATTGTCGCCGGTGTTGAAATCCGGGATCTTGGCGATGCCGGCCGCCTCGGCCGCGTCGCGGATGGCGTCGAGGATCGCCCAGCGTACCCGCGGATGCTCGACGCGCCATTCTCCGCCGGCCCTGTGCAGCCCCCCGGGAGGCGGCGCGATATGGTCCTCATGTCTGAGGAAATAGGGCAGCACATCGTCCCAGCCCCAGCCGGAGAGGCCGCGCTGGCGCCAGCCATCGTAATCGGCCGCCTGGCCGCGCATATAGACCATGGCGTTGATCGCCGACGAGCCGCCGACGACCTTGCCGCGCGGATAGGCCAGCACCCGGCCGCCGAGCCCCGCTTGCGGCTCGGTCTGGAACATCCAGTCGGCGCGCGGATTGCCGATGGCGAAGAGATAGCCGACCGGAATGTGGAACCAGATCCAGTCGTCCTTGCCGCCGGCCTCCAGCACCATGACTTTCTGTTTCGGGTCGGCCGCCAGCCGGTTGGCGACGACGCAGCCGGCCGAGCCCGCACCGATGACGACATAGTCGAAAGTGCCGATCAGGCGGCGGTCGGTCGAAGGCGTATCGGGCATGGCGTTTCCAAGAATCCGGCTGCGAGCCTGCCTGTTCGCCGGCAGTGGATATGCAATCTGACATAGGTCGGAACGCCGTGTCAGCGCGTGCTTGTGCACATCCATGCTGCTTCTCTGCGGCGCCCCGGACCCTGAGGGTGGATCGCGTTCCGCCGGGCTGGACGCGCGTTAACGGTCTCGCTTTGCCTGCAGAAYCCACCGCTGCAGACTTGTCATCGCCGCGACGATGTGGCCGAAGATGAGATGGCCGGGCGTTCGCATGCATCCGTTTCGCGACGGGAAGCAAGGCGTGACCCTGGCGTCGAAGCTCCCGCTGCCGTTGATCCGAGAATGAGCGCCATGACTGAGATCCTGCCGGATGCGGCGGCGAAGAAACTGCTGCAGGGCGTGTCGGACCGCAGCTTCCGGGTCGGGATCATCGGGCTGGGCTATGTCGGCGTCCCGCTCGCCCTGGCCGCTCTCCGTGCCGGATTCCAGGTGCTCGGCTTCGATATCAACTCCGCCCGCGTGTCCGAGCTCAACGAGGGCAGGACCGGCATCAAGCATATTCAGGCCGACGATCTTGCGGGGGCAGCGAAGGCGGGGCGCTTTCTCGCCACGGATGATTTTTCGCAGCTGGACGAGCCCGATGGTCTCATCATCTGTGTGCCGACGCCGCTCACGCGCCACCGCGAGCCGGATCTGAGCTTCATTGTCCGGACCGCGGAAGCGATAGCGCGACGTTTGCGGAAGGGGCAGTTCATCGCGCTGGAGTCCACGACCTACCCAGGGACCACCGAGGAAGTCCTCAAGCCGATCCTCGAACGAACCGGCTTGAAAAGCGGGACGGATTTCTACCTGGCCTTCTCGCCCGAGCGGGAAGATCCGGGCAATCAGCGCTTTGGCACCGCTTCGATCCCAAAGGTCGTTGGTGGCGACGGCCCTGAGGCGCTCGCGATAGCGCAGGCCTTGTACGGCGAACTCGTCGTTCAGACCGTGCCGGTCTCGTCGACCTCTGTGGCCGAAGCCGTCAAGCTGACAGAGAATATCTTCCGTTCGGTCAATATCGCCCTCGTCAACRAGCTGAAGTCGATCTATGCGGCGATGGGCATCGATATCTGGGAGGTTATCGACGCGGCCAAGACCAAGCCATTCGGCTTCATGCCGTTTTATCCTGGGCCCGGACTGGGGGGGCACTGCATCCCGATCGATCCCTTCTATCTCTCTTGGAAAGCACGGGAATACGGAATCACCGCGCGCTTCATAGAGCTGGCCGGCGAAATCAACACGGCGATGCCGCATCTGGTTGTCGAACGGCTGGCGCAGGGTTTGGATCGGCATTTTGCGCGCGGACTGAATGGGGCGCGGATTCTTGTCATCGGCGCCGCCTACAAGAAGAACGTCGACGACATGCGCGAAAGCCCGTCACTGCGCCTGATCGAGCTGATCGAGCAACGCGGCGCCCAGGCGTCCTACCACGACCCGCATGTTCCCATCATCCCGCATACGCGGGAGCATGGCAGCCTGGCCGGGCGTCGCTCCATCGCGCTGGCTTCCGGGACGATCGGCAGTTTTGATGCAGTGCTCATCGCGACCGATCATGATGCGGTCGACTATAGGAGACTCGTTGCGGAGGCGCGCCTCGTCGTCGACACGCGCAATGCCTGTGAACGCAACGGCGCGCTCGCGGACAATGTCATCAAGGCGTGACGTCCGGAGGCTGTCCGACCGGCTTGAGGCAGGATTGTTTTCCTTCCGGCCTCTTGCCACCAGCCCCGACTCGTTGCGATGAGAGGAGCTGCGATGTCTTGTCATGGGTGACCCATTGAATCACAGCCTGTCGTTGAACCGTGTCGTCGTGACGGGAGCCGCGGGCTTTATCGGCCTTCATGTCGCGGAGGCGCTGCTGGAGCGTGGCGTCGAGGTCTTGGGCGTCGATGCCCTCGTCCCCTATTATGATCCGGCGTTGAAGCAGGCGCGCCTCGCCCGGCTGCTGGGCCGCAACGGCTTTTCCTTCGAGCAGATCGACATCGCCGATCATGACGCCTTCGACGCGGCGATCGGTGCATTCCGCCCCGATGCGATCATCCATCTGGCGGCGCAGGCGGGTGTCCGCTACTCGCTTGAAAATCCGCGCGCCTATGCCAGCGCCAATCTCGACGGTTTTCTCTCGGTGCTAGAGGCGAGCCGCCGGCATGCCGTCGGCCATCTCGTCTATGCCTCTTCGAGTTCCGTCTATGGCGCGAATGCGAAGGTGCCGTTCAGCGAGCATGACGGCGCCGACCATCCGGTTTCCCTTTACGCCGCGACCAAGCGGGCGAACGAGCTGATGGCGCATTCCTATGCCCATCTCTACGGGATTCCGATGACGGGGCTGCGGTTCTTCACGGTCTACGGGCCCTGGGGCAGGCCGGATATGGCCTATTTCAAATTCACCAAGGCGATCCTCGAGGGCAGACCGATCGACGTCTATGCCGAAGCGCAGATGAGCCGCGACTTCACCTATGTCGATGATATCTGCGAAGCGATCGTGCGCCTTGCCGCGCAACCCGCGGCGGCGAACCCGGCTTTCGACCCCGGGCGCCCCGATCCGGCGACATCCACGGCGCCATGGCGCATTTACAACATCGGCAACCACACTCCGGTGGCGCTCTCGCACTTCATCGACGTGGTTGAAGACGCCTGCGGGCGTAAGGCGATCAGGCGTCACCTGCCCGCGCAGCCCGGCGACGTGCCGGCGACCTATGCCGATGTGGCCGATTTGGCCGCTACGGTCGATTTCCGGCCGGATACGCCGATCGAGGTCGGCATTCCCCGCTTCGTCGCCTGGTTTCGCGATTTCTACCGCGTCTGAGCCGGGAGGCGGGCCCAGTTCGAGCCGCATCGCGTCGCGCGAATCGAAGGCAGCCACTGCGGGCATCTGACCGCGCGTCGCGGCAGCCATGACCGGGGCCGCCTTGCTCCGCACAGGCCGTCTGCGCGATAAGCGATGTGCCGCGTCTTCGGTGTCCGAGCCCAACGGAGTCTCGATGAGTTTCGCGAATATCCACGAGCACGGCCTGGTTCGTCTCGCCTGCGCCGCGCCGCGGCTGAAGGTGGCGGATCCGGCTTTCAACGTCGCGGAGACGGTGAAGCTGCTGCGCCGGGCCGATGAAGGCGGCGCCTCGCTCTGTCTGTTCCCGGAGCTCGGCATCAGCGCCTATGCGATCGACGACCTCCTGCAGCAGAACGCGCTGCTCGACGCGGTGAGCGCGGCGCTGGCGCGCCTCGTCGAGGAGAGCCGCAGCCTGCGTTGCGTCGCGGTCGTCGGCGCGCCGCTGCGGGTCGAGGGGCGGCTGTTCAACTGCGCCGTCGCGATCCATCGCGGCCGCATCCTCGCCGTGGTGCCGAAGACCTATCTGCCGAACTATCGCGAGTTCTACGAGCGCCGCCAGTTCGCCTCGGGCGAGCGGGCAGGGGCCCTCTATATCGACATCTGCGGCCAGGAGGTGCCTTTCGGCACGGATCTGCTGCTGGCGGCGACCGATATCCCGGATTTCATCGTCCATATGGAGATCTGCGAGGATGTCTGGACGCCGATCCCGCCCTCGTCCTTCGGCGCGCTCGCCGGCGCGACCGTGCTGCTGAACCTCTCGGCCAGCAACGTCACCATCGGTAAATCCGACTGGCGCCATGCGCTTTGCAAAGCCCATTCGGGGCGCTGCATCGCGGCCTATGCCTATTCCGCCGCCGGCACGGGCGAGTCGACCACCGATCTCGCCTGGGACGGGCAGGCGATGATCTACGAGAACGGCGCGCTGCTGGCCGAAGCCGAGCGCTTCGCCGCCGAGCCGGAGCTTATCCTCGCCGATATCGACCTCGAGCGGCTGGCGATGGACCGCATTCGCCAGAACACCTTTGGCGACAGCATCGACGTTCACCGCGAGAAGCTCGCCTTCCGCCGCATCGACTTCGCGCTGGAACCGGACCGGGAGCGCGATCTGGGCCTTGCCCGCGCCGTGGAACGCTTTCCCTTCGTGCCGAGCGACGATGCGCGGCTGAACGAGCTCTGCTTCGAGGCCTACAACATCCAGTCGCATGGCCTGCGCAAGCGGCTGGAAAGCACGCGGATCGACAAGGTGGTGATCGGCGTCTCCGGCGGCCTCGACTCGACGCAGGCGCTGATCGTTGCCGCCCATACCTTCGATGCGCTCGGGCTGCCGCGCGAGAACATCCTCGCCTATACGCTGCCGGCTTTCGCCACCAGCCAGGGCACCAAGGACAATGCCTGGCGCCTGATGCGGTCGCTCGGCGTCAGCGCCGAGGAAATCGACATGACGCCGGCCTGCCGGCAGATGCTGGTCGATATCGGCCACCCCTTCGCCGCGGGCGAGCCCGTCTACGATATTACGTTTGAAAATGTGCAGGCCGGGGCGCGCACCTCCGTGCTCTTCCGCCTCGCCAACCGGCACAATGCGCTGGTGATGGGCACCGGCGATTTGTCGGAATTGGCGCTCGGCTGGTGCACCTATGGCGTCGGCGATCAGATGTCGCATTACAACGTCAACGGCTCGGTGCCGAAGACGCTGATTCAGCATCTGATCCGCTGGGTGGCGCAGTCCGGCCGCTTCGGCGCGGAGGCGTCCGCCGTGATGCTCGACATCCTCGCCACCGAAATCTCGCCCGAGCTGGTGCCGGGTGATGGCGACAAGCCGGCGCAGAAGACCGAGGATTTCGTCGGCCCCTATGCGCTGCAGGATTTCAACCTGTTCTACACGACGCGCTACGGCTTCAGGCCGAGCAAGATCGCCTTCCTTGCCGAACATGCCTGGCGCGATGCCGCCAAGGGCGCCTGGCCGCCCAATATGGAGGAAGGCAAGCGCGTCGCCTACGACCTGCCGGTGATCAAGCGCTGGCTCGGCGTCTTCATCCGGCGCTTCTTCGAGACGAGCCAGTTCAAGCGCTCGGCCATGCCGAACGGCCCGAAGGTCTCGTCGGGCGGCTCGCTCTCGCCGCGCGGCGACTGGCGTGCGCCGAGCGATGCTTCGGCGGCACCGTGGCTGGCCGATTGGGCGCGCATCCCGGACTGAGCGAAGCAGCGGCGATCGGAGCGGATCGCCCGACCGCCCTTGGTTCGGTGGTGGGGCGCTCAGCTGACGCCGAGCACTCGGATGAGGCCGAGGCTGACAGCCGCCAAGGCAAGCAGGGAAAGCGTGACCGCGGCGGTGACCCGCCCGCCGGCTCTGGCAACGACGCGGATATCGACCCCGAGACCCAGGGCCGCCATCGAGATGATGGTGAGGATGGTCGCGGTCGTGGCGATGGGTGCGAGCGCGACTTCCGGGATGAAACCGTGCGTACGCAACGCCGCCATCCCCAGGAAGGCGATGATGAACCACGGCACGAGTTTATTGAAGGCCACCCGTTGCGACGCCGGCTTGACGCCGCCTGTGCCGGTCGCGCCGACATCGTCCCGCAGCCTGTGGCCCAGGACGGAGAGCGCGAGCACGACGGGGCCCAACATGAGGACGCGGACGAGCTTGACGAGAGTCCCGATCTGCACGCTGGCGGCCGCGACCGGCGCGGTGGCGGCAAGGACCTGGGGGACGGCATAGACCGTCAACCCGGCGAGAACGCCGTACTGGGTCTCGGACAGGCTCAGGAGCGGGACGAGAAGGGGCAGGCCGAGCACCACCAGAACGCCCAGCACAGCGGTGAAGGCGATGGAGGCGGCCACATCCTTGCCGTCCGCACCGATGACCGGCGCGACGGCGGCGATGGCCGAGTTGCCGCAGATCGAATTGCCGCAGGCGACGAGGACGGCCATGCGCTTCGGCAGCCCCAGCGCCCGGCCGAGCAGGAAGCTGACGACGAGCGCGACCGACACCACCGCCGCGATGCCGGCAATCAACGCCGGTCCGGCGGCGATGATCATCGCGACATTCAAGGACGCGCCGAGCAGCACGATGGCGATTTCCAGAACGGTCTTCGCCGAGAAGGCGATGCCCGCGCGCCACATTTCGGAGGGCGTCCAGATCGTGCGGACAGCGGTGCCGATCAGGATGGCCAGCACCAGGGCTTCAAGCCAGGCGCGGCCCGTGGCGAAGGCCTCGAGATGCTCCAGCGCGAAGGCGATCGCGCTGATGCCGGCGCAGAGCCCCAGGCCGGGCAGGATTCGCCCCAGGCCCCTCAGCGCTGAAGGGGAGGGCGCGGGCAACGGAGTGACGGAGCGCATATCGGCCATGGGAGAACCTTCTTCTCCGCGGACCTAATCGGAGAAGAATTATGCTGTCTATCGCATTGTTGCGATCGTTCCGTTTCATTGGGTCGAACGATTGGCCCGCTCGCGCGTGTTTGCGGAGCCGATGCAGGGCGCTTCGGCAACACCTTCCGATTGGCGTGACCGAGCCATTCTGGCAAATTCAGCTTTCACAATGTTCGCCCGGGGGCAGAAGCCACAGGGAGTTCGTCATGAATCGCTTGCGCTTGACGCTTGAAGCCATCATCGCAAATTCCCGCTGGTTCCTGGCGCCCTTTCTCCTTGGCCTGATCCTCACCCTCGCGGCGCTGCTCTTCAATTTCGCGCTGAAGCTGTTCGATTTTTTCACGAGCGCCCGGATGTCCGATCCGTCCGAAATCATTGTCGGCAGCTTGAAGCTCGTCGACATTGCCTTGACGGCAAATCTGATCGTCATCGTGATCTGCTCGAGCTACGAGAATTTCTTGGCGCCGATCGACGTCCAGCAACGCCCGGCCTGGCCAACCAGCCTGGCAAATGTGGGGTTTTCGGGTCTGAAGCAAAGGCTGCTTGCATCCATCGTCGCCATCGCGGCGGTGAACGTTCTGGAGTGGTTCCTGGATATCGAGAACAGCGCGGATAGTACGAAGCTCGGATGGCTCATCGCCATCATGTTGGGCTTTGCGCTGACGATGCTGCTCATGGCGATCGCGGATCGCGTCGGAGAGGCTGAGCCGCCAAAGCATTAGGGCCAATCGAGGACCGCTGAAGCAGCGGCCACACCCCAACAAAAAACCCGCGGCTCGCGCCACGGGCTGATCGTCTCGATCTTGGAAGGGCTCAGGCCGCGATCGCGGCCGGATCCTTCTTCTCCCATTCCTCGCCCCAGATCATCACGGCATGGCCGGGCGAGACCTCGCGATACTGGCGCACCGGCGGCTCGTAGTCGGGGGCGCGGACCGGGCTCTTGATCTCGTCGTTCGAGACCGGGCGCTTGATCAGGCGACGGGCGGGATCGGCGACCGGCACGGCGGCCAGCAGGCGCTTGGTGTAGGGGTGCTGCGGGTTCTCGAAGATCGAGACGCGCGGGCCGATCTCGACGATCTCGCCAAGATACATCACCGCCACGCGATGGCTGACGCGCTCCACCACCGCCATGTCGTGCGAGATGAAGAGATAGCCCAGCCCCATGCGCGCCTGCAGGTCGAGCATCAGGTTGACCACCTGCGCCTTCACCGAGACGTCGAGCGCCGAGACCGCCTCGTCGGCCACGATCAGGCGCGGCTCGACCGCGAGCGCGCGGGCGATGCAGATGCGCTGGCGCTGGCCGCCCGAGAAYTCRTGCGGGAAGCGGTTGGCCATGTCGGGCGAGAGGCCGACGCGCTTGAGCAGGTCCGCCACCTTGTCGCGCGCCTCCGAGCGGCTGGCGAGGTTGTTGATCAGCAGCGGCTCGGCGATCGCGGTCCCGACATTCATGCGCGGATTGAGCGAGGCGAAGGGGTCCTGGAAGATCATCTGCATGCGCTTGCGCTGTTCGCGCAGGTCATGCTGGTTGAGCTTCAGCACGTCGACGCCGTCGAGCAGCACCGAGCCGGTGAGCGGCTCGATCAGGCGCATCACCGAGCGGCCGGTGGTCGACTTGCCGCAGCCGGATTCGCCGACCAGCGCCAGCGTCTCGCCGGCCTTCAGGCTGAAGGAGACGTTCTCGACCGCATGCACCCGGCCCTTGACCGAGGAGAGCAGGCCGCCGCGGATCTCGAAGCGGGTGGTGAGGCCGGCGACTTCGAGGACGGGACGCTCGGCCGCCTGGACGGTGTCGGGCGTCTCGGTCGGCACTCGTGGGTGATGAAGAGGACGGACATGCCCTCCTCGTCCTGCAGCGTCTTGATCAACTCCAGGATCTGCGCCTGGATGGTCACGTCGAGCGCGGTCGTCGGCTCGTCGGCGATCAGCAGCTTGGGCTTGCAGGCCAGCGCCATCGCGATCATCACGCGCTGGCGCATGCCGCCCGAGAAGCGGTGCGGATATTCGTGGAAGCGCGACTTCGCGGCGGGGATGCGGACCTTCTCCAGCAGGCGGATCGTCTCGGCCTCGGCCTCGGAGCGCGACAGGCCACGATGCAGGATCAGCGCCTCGGCGATCTGGARGCCGATGGTCAGCACCGGGTTCAGCGMGGTCATCGGCTCCTGGAAGATCATCGCSATCTCGTTGCCGCGGATATGGCGCATATCCGCGTCGGGCAGCGTCAGAAGCTCCTTGCCGTTGAGTTTGATCGAGCCTTCGATCTTGCTCGAGCCGGGCGGGGTCAGCCGCATGATCGAGAGCGCGGTGACGCTCTTGCCGGAGCCGGACTCGCCRACCACCGCCAGGGTCTCCTTCGGCTTGATGTCGAAGGAGATGTTGCGGACCACCGACTTCCACTGTCCCTCCACGCGGAAGGAGGTGGTCAGGTTGGAAACGGAGAGGATCGGGGAGGTCATGTCAGGTCCTTCTCTGGATCAGATCACGCGGCGCGGGTCGAGAGCGTCACGCAGGCCGTCGCCGATGAAGTTGATCGACAACACGGTGAGGAAGATCGCGGCACCGGGGAACAGCGCCCAGTGCGGCGCGGAATCGAGATGGTCCTTGGCGTCGAACAGCAGGCGCCCCCAGGTCGGGATGTCGGGCGGGAAGCCCAGCCCGAGGAAGGAGAGCGTCGATTCGGCGATGATCGCCGCGGAGACCTCGATTGTCGCCGCGACGATGACGGGCCCGAGCGCGTTGGGCAGGATATGGGCGAACATCTGCCTGAGCTTGGTCGCGCCCTGGGCGCGGGCCGCCTCGACGAATTCCTTCTCGCGCAGCGACAGGAACTGCGCCCGCACCAGCCGGGCGACGGGCATCCAGCGCAGGCCGCCGATGACGACGACGATCAGCACGAAGACGCCGCCCTCGACGCCGAAGAGCGCCTTGAGCTGCTCGCGGAAGAGATAGATCACCAGCAGCAGCAGGGGTAGCTGCGGCAGCGACAGGAACAGGTCCGTCACCCACATCAGAACGGGGTCGGCGACCTTGCGCGACATGCCGGCGAGCGCGCCGATGATCACACCGACGAAGGTCGCCACCACCATGGCCGCGAGACCCACGGAGAGCGAGATGCGCCCGCCATACATCATGCGCGCCAGGATATCCTGGCCGAGATCGTCGGTCCCGAGCGGGTGAGCGAAGGACGGTCCCTGCAATTGCGCCGTGAAGTCGATGTCGTTGATCGCGACCGGCCACAGCCAGGGGCCGACGACCACGCCGAGGATCAGGAAGCCGAGGATGAAGCTGCTGACCACGGCGAGGCGGTGGCGCTTGAAGCGCCGCCAGGTCTCGCGCCCCGGCGAAACCGCCGCCGTGGTGGCGCGCGCCGCCACGGCCGGTTCAGCTGAAGGAGATGCGAGGGTCGAGCCAGCCATAAAGAACATCCGCAATGAGGTTGAACAGGACCACCAGGCAGGCGAACACGAAGGTCACGGCCATGATGACTGGGGTGTCGTTGGCGAGGATTGCGTCGATCAGCAKCGAGCCGATGCCCGGCACGCGAAAGATCTGCTCGGTCACGAGCGCGCCGCCGAACACGGCGGGCATCTGCAGCGCGACCAGCGTCACCACCGGGATCAGCGCGTTGCGCGTGATGTGGCGCAGCGTGACCTTGCGCTCGCTGAGGCCCTTGGCGCGGGCCGTCGTGACATAGTCGAGCCGGATCACGTCGAGCACCGAGGAACGCACATAGCGCGTATAGGACGCTGCCTGGAACAGGCCGAGCACGGTGATCGGCATGATCGCCTGGCGGAACATCTCCCAATACCAGCGCCAGCCGGTCGCGGCGATGTCGGAGCGGTAGACGAAGGGAAACCAGTCGAGCGTCACCGAGAACAGCAGGATGAAGAGCAGGCCGGTGAAGAAGGTCGGCAGCGAGAAGCCGATGAAGGCCAGCGTGTTGGCGATCTGGTCGAAGACGGAATAGGGCCGCGTCGCGGCGTAGATGCCGACGGGCAGCGCGACGCACAGCGCCAGGATCTGCGAGGAGCCGACGACGAACAGCGTGGTCGGCAGGCGCTGCAGGATGAGCTGGTCGACATTGATGCGGCTGGCGAAGGAGAAGCCCCAGTCGCCCTGGGCCATGGCGGAGAGCCAGCGCAGATAGCGCACGAAAATCGGGTCGTTGAGGCCGAAGCTGGCGCGGATGGCCTCGCGCACCTCAGGCGGCACGTTCGGATTCGTCGCCATCTCCGAGAAAGGATCGCCCGGCGCGAGCGCCAGGACCGTGAACAGGATCAGGCTGATGCCGAGCAGGCTTGGAATGGCGATAAGAAGCCGCCGTATCAGATATGTCGCCATGAAGTTTGTTTCTCTTTGCGTGCGCGGCCGGGCCGCGGACTGAACGCCGGTAGCAATCGGCAAGCCCTCCTGCACTTTTGGCACAGGAGGGGCAAGCCGATGCAGCCGCCCTTCACACAGCGAAAGACTGCGTGAAGGGCGTTTTCAAGCTCAGCTCCGATACCAGGCCGCAATGTTCCAGGTATCGACGTCCCAGCCGGAATGGTCGTGCATGACGTTGTTCGCCGCCGCGGCGACGCGGGTGCGCGAGAGCAGCGGCAGGATGATGTTGGCCTCGCAGAAGATCTCGTTGACCTTGATCAGCAGCGCGGCGCGCTTGGCCGGGTCGAGCTCCTTCTGAGCGGCCTTGTAGGCCTCGTCGGCAGCCGGATCCGAGTAGCGCGAGACGTTGCGGCCCAGCCACTTGTTCTCCTTGTTGGCGATCTCCCAGGAGACGAACTGGTTGAGGAAGCGCTCCGGATCGGGCTGCGGCTGCGTGGTCGTGTACATCTCCATGTCGACATAGAGCTTGGTGTAGGTGTCGGGGTTGGCGACGTCCGAGGAGAAGAACACCGAGGCCGTGACCGACTTCAGCTCCAGATCGATGCCGGCGCGCTGGCAGGCCTGCTTGATGATGGCCTGGGTCTTCTGGCGCGGGGCGTTGATCGAGGTCTGGAAGACGTATTTGAGCTTCTTGCCGTCCTTTTCGCGAATGCCGTCGGAGCCCTTCTTCCAGCCGGCCTCGTCGAGGATCTTGTTGGCCTTGTCGATGTTGAACTCGTATTTGAGCTTGGTCGACTTGAACTGCTTGGGCTCGTTGACGAAGCTCGCGGTCGCGATGCCGCCGCGGCCATAGATGAACTTCTGGACCGAGTCGCGGTCGATCAGCAGGTTGATCGCCTCGCGCACCTTCGGATCGCTCAGCGTCGGGTGCTTGGTCTTGACGCTGGAACGCTCGCCGTCGACCTCGGTCCACGGATCGGTCGGGTTCAGGATGATGAACTCGATATCGCCCGAGGGAACCGTGCTGACCTTGCCGCGTCCGCCGGTCTCCATGCGCTTGAGGACCTCGTCCTCGACCTGCAGGTTCCAGGCATAGTCGTATTCGCCGGTCTGCAGCACGGCGCGCGCCGCCGAGACCGCGTCACCGCCGCCCTTGACCTCGAGCGTGTCGAAGGCGGGCTGGTTCTTGATATGGTAGTCGGGGTTGCGCTCGCCGGTCAGCACGTCGCCCGGCTTGAAGTCGACGAACTTGTAGGGGCCGGTGCCGATGGGCTTCAGGTTGTCCGGCGCCTCGCGCGACTTGGCGCCGACATAATCGCCGAAGCGGTGCTTGGGCAGGATCTGGCCGACGGTGCCGACGAAGGGGTCGGCCCAGAACGGCGTCGGCTGCTGGAAGATCACCTTGACCGTGAGATCGTCGACCTTCTCGACCTTGATGTTGGTGTAGGAGCCCGTGGTGTAGGCGGCGGTCGCCGGCTCCTTGGCGTATTCCCAGGTGAAGACGACGTCGTCGGCCGTGAACGGCTTGCCGTCATGCCATTTCACGCCGGGCTTCAGCTTCCAGGTGACGCTCAGGCCGTCGGCCGAGAGGCCGCCATTCGCCTTCGTCGGCACCTCGGCGGCGAGGCAGGGGATGAGGTTGCCTTCCTTGTCCCAGCCGGCGAGCGGCTCATAGAAGATGCGCGAGGCGATCTGGTCCTTGGTGCCCGAGGCAAAATGCGGGTTCAGCAGGGTCGGCGCCTGCCAGAGCAGGATCTTGAGCGGTCCGCCGCCGCCGGCCTTGGTCGGCTTGTATTCGAGCGTGGCATTCGCCATCGCCACGTCGTTCCAGACGAGAATTTGGCTCGCGATCGGAGCGGCGATGCCGACTGCCGCCATTTTCTGGATGAAGGAGCGTCGCGACAGCGTGCCTTCCTTCACATCCGCGATCAGGCCGCGGATTTCCTGGTCTTTCATCGGATTGCCTCCACCTTAAAAAAAACAAAAAGCATCCCCGGCGCTCTGGCGCCATTGTTATGGTTGCGGCCTCAGCAAGGCATGTGCCAACGAAAGCGTCAACTGTGCAGCGCGGTGCAAATTCTGGATTTGCCCGCGCTAGCCGGCTGACATTCCCGGGCTACGGGAGTTTTTTCGCCGAACCGCGCCGGTTGTGCAATTTTGTGCGAATCAGTCGGTGAAGACGACAGTTTTTTGCCCGTTGAGGAGCACGCGATCTTCCAAATGGTTGAGCACCGCCCGGGCCAGGACGCGGCGCTCGATGTCGCGCCCCTTGCGGACGAGGTCTTCCGGCGTGTCGCGGTGCGAGATGCGCTCGACGTCCTGCTCGATGATCGGGCCTTCGTCGAGATCGGGCGTGACGTAATGCGCGGTGGCGCCGATCAGCTTGACCCCGCGTTCATGGGCCTGGTGATAGGGCTTGGCGCCCTTGAAGCCGGGCAGGAACGAGTGATGGATATTGATGCAGCGGCCGGCGAGCTTGGCTGAAAATCCATCGGACAGGATCTGCATGTAGCGGGCGAGGACGACGAGGTCGGTCTTCGTCTCCTGGATCAGGCGCCAGATCTCCGCTTCCTGCTCCATCTTGCTCTGGCGCGTCACCGGCATGTGGTGGAACGGCAGCGTGCCGAGATCGGTCGAGGCGATATGCTCGCGCGCATGGTTCGAGACGATGCCGGTGATCTCCATCGGCAGTTCGCCGATGCGCCAGCGATAGAGCAGGTCGGCCAGGCAATGGTCGAATTTCGAGACCAGCAGCATCACGCGCTTCTTCCGCCCGACCTCGCGCAGGCTGGCTTGCATCGCGAAGCGTTCGGCGAGCCCGTCGACGGCGGCCGCGATGGCTTCGTGCGGCTGGCTGCCTTCCAGCCGGTTGAAGACGACGCGCATGAAGAAGCGCCCGGTCTCGGTGTCGTCGAACTGTTGGGCATCGAGGATATTGCAGCCGGCCTCGAACAGCAGCGTCGAGACCGCCGCGACGATGCCGGGCCGGTTGGGGCAGGACAGGGTGAGGATGGAGATGTGTTCGAGCATGGCTGATGCCGCCGGTTCGGCGGCCCTTCGGCAGGAATGACGGGGGATGGCGATGGGGCGGGCGGCGCGCGACGCGCTGCCGTCAACCTCGGCCGTTGGCCGGGCGGGTGCCGGCTCTGGCCGGGCTCGTCGGGGCTGGTGCCGTCATGGGCGTGGGGAACCGTTCCAGCGCGACCGTGCCATGGCCGCACCTCTGCAACACCGCGTCGGGCCGATCTTGTCAAGCGCCGGCCTCCGGGTCGTCTTGACTTGGCCTCCCCGAAAATGGAATGTTTATTCCAACAAAAGTGGAACTAAAAAATTTCTGCCGTTTTCAGGGAGCCGGCGCAGGTGCCGCAAGCCGCAAGTTTCAGCCGCAGCCTCGAGGGCCGGGTCGCGATCGTCACCGGCGCCAGCCAGGGGCTCGGCGAGGCGATCGCCCATGAATTCGCCGGCCGCGGCCTCCGCGCCATCCTGTTGACCGGGCGCAATGCCGCGCGCGGCGAGGCGGTCGCCGCGAGCCTGCGCGCGGCGGGCTGCGAGGCGCTCTTCCACCGTGTCGATCTCGCCGATCTCGACGCCGTCAGGCAGATCGTCCCGGCGGCGGAAAAGGCCTTCGGGCGGCTCGACATTCTCGTCAACGCCGCCGGCGACACCGATCGCGGCACGATCTTCGACACCGAGCCCGCGCTCTATGAGCGCATCATGGCGGTCAATCTGCGGGCGCCCTTCTTCCTGATCCAGGATGCGGCCGAGTTGATGCGCCGGCAGGGCATTGCGGGCGCACTCGTCAACATCCAGTCGATGTCGGCCCATGGCGGTCAGCCCTTCCTCTCCGCCTACAGCGTCTCCAAGGGCGCGCTTGGCGTGCTGACGAAGAACGTCGCCTACGGCCTCATCAAGCACCGCATCCGCTGCAACGGCCTCAATATCGGCTGGATGGCGACGCCGGGCGAGGACGCGATCATGAAGCTGCGCCACGACGCCAAGGATGGCTGGCTGGAGGAAGCTTCGGCCTCCCAGCCTTTCGGCCGGCTGATCGATCCGCGCGAGGTCGCCAAGGCGGTGGCCTATCTCGCTTCCGACGAATCCGGGCTGATGACCGGAGCCAATATCGATTTCGACCAGAATATTCTCGGCGCGCATGACTAGCGCTCCGGGGCGGATCGCTGCAGGACGGCTGCGGAAACGATGACGGGACTTGAAGACACCATGAAGATCGGATTGCTGGGCGCCGGCCGCATCGGGCGCATTCACGGGCTGAACGTCGCCGCGCGGGGCGATGCCGAGCTTGCCGCCGTCACCGACGCGATGCCGGAGGCCGCCGCCTCGCTCGCTGCCGCCACCGGCGCGAAGGTTGCGAGCACCGAGGCGATTCTCGCCGATCCGGCGATCGACGCCGTGCTGATCTGCACCCCGACCGACACCCATGCCGATCTGATCGAGCAGGCGGTCGCCGCCGGCAAGGCCGTGTTCTGCGAGAAGCCGGTCGATCTCGACGCCGCCCGCATCCGCCGCTGCCTCGCCACGGTCGAAAAATCCGGCAAGCCGCTGATGATCGGCTTCAACCGCCGCTTCGATCCGAATTTCGCCGCGCTGGAGAAGCGTCTGCGTTCGGGCGAGGCCGGCGCGATCGAGATCGTCACGGTGATCTCGCGCGATCCCTCGCCGCCGCCGGTCGATTATGTCAGGCGCTCCGGCGGGCTCTTCCGCGACATGATGATCCACGACTTCGACATGGCGCGCTTCCTGCTGGCCGAGGAGCCGGTCGAGGTCTTCGCGCTTGGCTCCGCCCTCGTCGACAAGGCGATCGGCGAGGCCGGCGATGTCGACACCGCCGCCGTCGTCATGAAGACGGCCTCGGGCAAAATCGCCCAGATCTCGAACTCGCGCCGCGCCACCTACGGCTATGACCAGCGCATCGAGGTCCACGGCTCGCAGGGCATGCTGCGCGCCGGCAACATCCATGAGACGACGGTCGAGATCGCGACCGGGCAGGGTTTCCGGGCCGATCCGGTGCAGAACTTCTTCCTGGAGCGCTATGCCGCGGCCTATCGCGCCGAGCTCGACGCCTTCATCGCTGCCTGCCACGGCAAGGCCGCGCCGTCTCCGACCGGCCTCGATGGCTTGAAGGCGCAGATCCTCGCCGATGCCGCGACCGAGTCGGCGCAGACCGGCAAGCCCGTCCGCGTCGATCTGGGAGCGAACTGATGACCCCGGCGGAACGCGATCTGCGCTATTACGC
>NZ_JBFRDQ010000135.1:0-11544 GCF_052113865.1 Allobosea sp. TAB14
CGGTAGGACAGGGTCGCGTAGACGGTGCGCCCGACGCCCCAGCGGCAGCCGACAGCGGCGCAAGTGGAGACATATTTCCGGTCGAACAGATTGGTCGCGCTGACCGAGAGCTTAGTCCCCTTGAGTATCGGGCTCGCGGCGCCGAGATCGTAGTGCACGCCGGCATCGAACAAGGTCACGTTCGGGATCTTGATCGTGTTGGCATTGGTGGCGAAGAACGAGTCGACATAGCGAGCGCCCGCCGTCAAGCCGAAGCCGTTGAGCGGCCCGCTGCGGAAGGTGTAGTCGCCCCACAGGCTGGCGAAATTGCGTGGGGCGCCGGCCAGCCTCTTGCCGACGGTGCCGTCATTGGCTTTCTCCACCTCGGCGTCGAGATAGGTATAGGAAGCGCGGACGCTCAAATTTTCGACGATGGTGGCCACAGCCGAGAACTCGATGCCGCGCGAACGGACCTCGCCCGTCTGCACTTGGCTGCCGATAGGGTGTGTCGGATCGAGATCCGCAGTCAGGACATTCTTCTGGCGAAGATTGAACACCGATGCCGTCAGTAGGGCATTCCACCCGACCGGCTGGTACTTGATGCCCGCCTCGTACTGCTCTCCCTTCGTCGGATCGAAGGGGGTGCCGGTTGCAGCCGTGCCCGCCGTCGGCTGGAACGAGGTGGCATAGCTGACATAGGGCGCCAGGCCGTTGTCGAACTTGTAGAGCAGCCCGGTATGCCAAGTGAAGGCGTGGCTGGCCTGCTGCGTCGCGACACCGTTGACGTGATTGCTGTTACTGCTGCTGACCCAGTCCTGCCGCCCGCCGAGCGAGAGGACGAAGCCGCCGAATTTGATCTGATCCTGTACGTAGACGCCGAGCTGGCGCTGGACCTGGTCGGCATTCTGGAAGATGCCCGGAAGCGGGATCAGCTGGCCATAGACAGGGTTCAGCAGATCGAGCGCCGGTGCCGCACCAAAGCGGGTGAAGTTGTCCCATTTCTTGTACTGATAATCGAGGCCGAGAATGGCCGTGTGCTGCAGCGGGCCGGTCACGAAATCGGCCTGCAGTTGATTGTCGAGCGTGACCGTGTTGAGGTTTTCCTTGGCCATGTAAGCTTGGCGCTGGAGTGTGCGATCGTCCGCGGCTACGCCGATAACCTGAGCCTCCCGATAGTTCAGGTCGATATGGCTGAAGCGCAGGTTCTGGCGGAACTTGAGAGTGTCGTTGAACCGATGCTCGAGTTCGTAGCCGACGGCCGCCTGGTTAAAGTCGAAACTCTCGAAATTGGGCTCGCCAGCGAAGAACGAGCGCGGGATCGAGCCATATCGATTGGGATAGAGCGTGCCGCGCAGCGGCAGGATGTTCCAGAAGCCTGCCTTGGGATCATGGAGATAGCTGGCGAGGAGCGTGAAGGACGTGTCCGCCGTCGGCCTCCAGGTCAACGCCGGCGCAATGGCGACACGCTGCTGGTCGAGATGGTCCACCTGGGTGCCTGTGTCGCGGGCGATGCCGGTCAAGCGGTAGAGCAGCTTGCCTTCCGGGTCGATCGGCCCGCTGAAGTCGAAGGCCCCCTGGATGCGGTTAAAGCTGCCGGTCTGGATCTGGACCTCGTGAAGTGGAGTCGCGGTCGGCCGCTTGCTGATCATGTTGAGGAGGCCGCCGGGCGATGCCTGGCCGTACAGTGTCGAGGACGGGCCTTCCAGAACCTCGGCCCGCTCCAGAAAATACGGATCGACGCGTGGCGTCGACCAGGTACCGGGCATGAGGCGCAGGCCGTCGACATAGGGATCGAGCGCAAATCCGCGGGCATTCACCGGCTCGAACCGGAAGTCGGCATCGTCGCTGAAATAGACGCCCGGCGCGTAGCGAACGGTGTCGCGGACGCTCTGCGCCTGCTGTGCGGTCATCTGCTCGCGCGTGATGACCGAGATGGTCTGCGGCGTCTCGAGGAGCGGCGTGCCGGTCTTAGTCGCGGTGGCGCTCTGCTGAGCGACATAGCCATTGACGGGGCCGCCGGCGACCTCGCCCTGGACGTCGATGGTGTCGAGCGCGATCGCGCCGCCGACATCGGCCGCCCCGCCGGCCACGGGGCCCGTGATCGTGACGGTGCTGGCGTTGGTGAAGCGGTAGTTGAGACCCGACCCGCTAAGGATGCGCGCCAGCGCCTGGCCGCTGCTCATCGCGCCCTCGGCACCGGGCGATTGCTTGCCGCGGACCAGATTGGCGTCGAAGAAGAGCTGCACACCGGTCGTGCTCGAGAACGAGATCAGCGCCTGTGCAAGCGGCTGCGGGCGGATGTTGAAGCTCGCCCGCGCCGAAGCGGACTGCTGTGCCGATGCCGTCATCACGGACAGCGTTGCAAGCGAAGCGCCGAAGGCCAGCGCGAAGGCGAGCGACCGCGAATTGCCGGAGCGGGAAGGATCGATGGAGTAATCGCGACGCATGAACTGGCTGCCTCTTGGCCGCCCCTGCCGGGACGGTTTCATAAGGCGCGCCTGGATGCGCCCCCGATGATGGAGACACCCGGCCGGAGCGAATCAATGAACCTCGGCCCGAAAAAATTCGACTTCAGGAAGCCGGATATACGAAGGCGACGTAGCCGGTGGCATGGAAGATCCGGATCGGCAGCGTCTCCGCGATGGTCTGGAGGGCGGCCTCGGTCTGGCGTGTATCGAAAACCGCGGTGACGGGGATCGAACCGATCCTGTCGCTGGTCAGGATGATGCGCCCGCGCCGGTAGCGCTCCAGCTCGGCGAGCACGCGGCGCAGCGGCGTGTCCTCGAAGACGATGCGGTCRCGGCGCCACGCCGCCACCGACGCGAGGTCCGCCTTGCGCGGCTGCTGCAGTCCCGCCCGATCGTAGCTGACCTGCCAGCCCTCCTCTATGCGCAACGCATCGGGCGCGCCGCTGCGGACTGCGACCGCGTGCCGGGCCACTGTCACGGTGGCCTGGCCCTCCACGAACTTCACGTCGAAGGCCGTGCCGAGTGCTCTTGCCGAGCCGGGCCCGGCGTCGACCACGAAGGGCCTACTGCCGTCGGTTGCGACGTCGAAGAAGGCCTCGCCCTGGTGGAGGTCAACCCGGCGTTCGCTGCCGGTGAAGCGTGTCGACAGGGCGGAATAGGTGCCGAGCTCGACCGTACTTCCATCCGACAGCCTRAGGCTCTTGCGTTCGCCTGCTCCCGTCTTGAACTCGGCCAATAGCCCAGATTYCTGGGCGATATARACGGCAGCGAGGCCGCTTGCCAGGACGAGCGAGCCAGCGACGATATTCCGGCGAGAGAGGCSCGTGGGCGACTGCCGCACACGATCGAATTCGGRCTGCACCACGTCCAGCCGCCTCCAGATCTCGGCCGCCCGYGTCCAGGCCTCAGCATGGTCGGCGCTCTGGGCGTRCCAGATTTCGAAYGCCCGCCGATCGCCAGTCGTCGACTTCTCGTCGCGCAGGCGCACGAACCATTCGAGCGCTTCCATCACGATCGGGTCTGTCGCCTCTCCCTTCATGCGCCTTCCAAGATTCCCTCGCGAGCCCCGGCGATTCAGAAAGCCGGAGCCCATACGTCTATAATACCCGAGGGCTCGAAAGAACGAACGATGCTCCGCTCTACCGTACGAAATGCCGGTCGAGGTCCGCCAAGGCGAGGACGATGTGGGAGATCACCGTATTGCGCGAAATGCCCTTCCGGTCCGCGATCTCGTCGTAGTTCAGGCCCTCGAACTTATGGAGAACGAAAACCTCGCGCCGGCGTGGCGGCAGAGCCGCGATAGCCTCCATGACGCGCCGCAACTCCGAACGATGCAGCACGACGAGTTCGGGCGAGGGCCGGCTGTCGGGAACGGCGTGGAACTGCTCGTCCCCCAGCTCGACCTCACCGCGCCGGCCGATATCCCTAAGGTGATTGAGCGCTAGATTTCGTGCGGTGCTGGTGAGATAGGCCGGACGGTTCTCAATATCCTTCGCGTCGAGCGCGGCCAGCAGCTTCTCGAACGACTGATGCACGAGGTCTTCCGCCGCCTCGCCATTTCCGACGAGCCGTCTGATGATGCGCTGCAGCCGCAATCTCTGGGAGAGATAGAGGGCAGAGATATCGAGCGCTTGGGTTTGCATCCAGGGAGAAGGTCCTAGAACTTCGACTGGCTCGGTTGGCCGCCCGTTTCCGCTACGCCAGTACGATGAATCAAATTATCGTGCAATAACAATAGTTTATATTGCTTCTAAGCTGATTGGCCCGCCCGCTGAAAAGGGGTCCTCTGTGAAGTAGGCTTTTGAGCCTTGGGGGATGTCGCTATAGCGCGCAAGAAGCATAAGCCTGAAGAGATCGTCGCGAAGCTGCGAAGGTGGACGTGTTGTCGTCGCAAGGTCGGCCGGTTGCCGAGGCGATCCGCACGATCGGAGTGATGGCCTTCATCTGTTATGGTTGGCGCAAGGAGTTCAGCGGCCTGAAGAGCGATCAGGTGAAGCGCTTGAAGGATCCCGAGAGCCTTCGCGTCTTGCTGGTGCGCGGGCTCAATGGGAAATGCATTGCGTCGTCATTCCACGGGTCGAACACGCTTGCTCCGGAGGGCTTCGCGTCCCTCACATYACGCGTGACCAGATAGAGATCATGCTCGATGGCGCATGCGGCGAGCAGCGTGTCGATCACCGGCGGCGCATGTCCGCTGGCCCGTTTCACCTCACCGGAGATTCGCCCCCAGCGCCGCACAACGTCGTCAYCAAGCGAAAGCACACGCGGGCCGAACCGTTCGGCGAGCGCATCGCGCGCCGCGATGTAACGCGGCCGCTCGGTGTGGTCCGCGGGTAAGTTGTGGATGCCCTTATCGTACTCGGCCAAGGTCAGCACACTAATATGGAAAGTGTCCTCGTCCTGCCGGGCGGCCCAAGACTTCACCGATGGCGCGCCTTTCGGATTGATCAGAGCGGCGACGACATTGGTATCGAGCAGCCAGCCCTTCAAAGCTCGACATCCCGCCCGCGATCCGCCTCGCGTTCCAGGTCGAGGCCGCCGAGATGCAGGCTCTCCATGAACGCGACGAAGGGCGGGCGAGGTTTCGCTGGCGCGAGACGCTCGAACTCCTCGACGCTCATGACGACGACGGCGTCCTGGCCCCGCACCATCACGTGCTGCGGGCCGTCCTCCCGGGCATGGCGCACCACCTCGCTGAAGCGGGCCTTCGCATCCTCAAGCTTCCAGCGTCCGGCCGCCGCTCGACCGCCGGATGCTTTGCCTGTCCTTGCACGCTCTGCCTGTTTGCCCATCGATTCATGCCTAGTCAGCTAGTCAGATAAATAGCACGCGGCTCTGCGAATTTCCAGACTGCGGCGATGGGAGCGCGGCCGGGAATAAACGCAGCCGCGAGGCTTAAATATCGGCCTGCGGGGGTGCTCTCTAGTCGCGGCGGGCCAGAAGTCGAATTCTGCGACGCTATACGCCATCGACTCGCAATCCGGTGCGATAAAGGAGCTTCAGAGAATCGTGCTCGGCAAGACCAAAACGGGGTCSAGATCATCGACCTTCCATGATCGACTACACCGGAATTGAGCGGTATGTTGCCGGCCAATCCGAACATCTGCTTCTGGGCGGCGGGCCAGCATCCGCAACTTGCGCGGGTGAGCTCAAGCCCGCACGACATCTGACAGGTTAGCGAGAGTGGATGTCGAGCTTGGCCGCCCTCAAAACAGCATTTCGACGCGTCCCTTAAGGGCGTGATCGCGGGAGCGTTCACCGATGGCGGCGGAGTAGGTCAAGCCGAGCACGGTGGCCTGCGATATCCGCCAGTCGAGCCCGGCCTCGGCGACGAGCGCCTCGCGGTCGATCCTGGCGGCGAAGACCGTGGCCGGGGTGGTGCCGGCGACGAAGGCGGTGCGTGCCTGCGGGATGAGCTCGCCAAAGCCGTGGCGCCAGCCGAGCATGGCGCGGGCGAACAGCGGCACCGCCCCAAGCTGCGCCTCGCCGCGCAGGCCCAGCGTGGTGAAGCCCAGCGTCTGGTCGCTGGAGAGCAGGCGCAGGGCCGCTGCCCCGCCGCGCTCGCTGCCGGCATCCGTGCTGACCCGGATCAGCGCCAGCTGCGCGAAGGGTTCGAGCGCGAAGCCGCTGAAGGCGAGGCCATAGCCGAGTTCGGCGAAGCCTTGCGCGACCTGGCCCGGACGCTGCAGGCGCAGGAGGTCGCCGAAGCCGCGGATTGAGACCTGACGGCGGATGTCGCTCTCGCTCCACGAATAGGTCGCGCCGGCATCGAAGCGCAGGCTGCCGAAGCGGGCCCCGGCATAGAGCGCGGCATGGCCGCTCTCGAGCCTSCCGCTGGAGAGACGTGCATTGAGGTCGAAGCGCGACTGGCTGTAGCCGCCGGCTACGCCGATCTTCAGCGAAGAGCCCGGCGCGTCATAGAGCATGAGATCCGCCCCGAGCAGCGCCCCGCCGCTGCGGTGGTTGAGGCTCGCGGCATTGCCGTCGCCATCGCTGTCGCCGGTGCTGCCGAAGGCCGTCCCCCAGAGCGCATAACGCGGCGGCGGCACCGGGGCCGGCATCGTGATCACACCCTTCCTGCCCGGCAGGTCTGCGCTGAAGGCGCCTGCGACCTGGCCTGGCGCCTGCGTCAGCAGTGGGCTGCGCAGATGGCCAAGGATGGTGTCGCGCACCAGCCGGCTCTCATCGATCATCACCGAGACGCCCTGAGCATGTGCCTCGCCCGAAATGAGGTCGAAGCCGGCACGGGCCTCGGCCGCCGTCGCCGAGATCAGTGTGTCGTAGACCGGATTGCCGCCTCCCAGACGCTCCGCCGCGGTCGCGATGAAGCTCTGGTTGCGCGTCTGAGCGATGTAAGGGCGCTGCCCGCCGGACCCACCGCCCGTGCTGCCGCCGCCATCGGGGCCGAAGCCGGTGGCGTTGCGGGTCATGGTCAGCGTGACGTTCTGGCTGTCATAGGCCAGCGACGGCGTGAGGAAGGCGAGGTTCGAGCTGACGCCGCTGAAGCTACCGCCGACCCCGCCCGMGGCGGTCAGGATGGTGTAGTTGGTCGCCGCCGCGTAATTGCCGGTCTGCGCCAGTACCTGGACCGTGCCGCCCGAGATCGTCGCCGAGCCCGAGGCCGCGATCCTGTCGCTGCTGCCGGAGGCGTTGACCTCGACCTGATAGGTCGAGCCCGAGGCGAACGAGACATTGCCCGAGACGGTCAACGTTCCGATCGAGTTGCCCGGTGCCACCGTGCCGCCGGCATCGGCGGCGATACCGCCGACCGCGCCKGAGCCACCGAGCGTCGCACCGCTCAGCACCGTCACCGCCGAGGAGCCGAGCGAACCGTTGACCGAGAGCTTGCCGGCTTCGATCGTGGTTGCGCCGGCCAACGCGCTCGTGCCGGTCAGGTCGAGATTGCCCACGCCGCGCTTGGCGAAGGAACCGGAGCCATTGATCGCGTTGGCGAAACTGGCGTCCACCGGCTGGTCGATGACGAATGCGCCATTGTTSACGATCTGGCTGACGCCGAGGCTGCTGGCCGAACCGATCAGCGTGCCYTGCGCGATCAATGTGCCGCCGGAATAGCTGTTGGCGCCGGTCAAGGTGAGCGAGCCGGCACCGCGCTTCTGCACCTCGCCCGTGCCCGAGATCGCGCCGGCGAAGGCAAAGTCGTCCGAGCGATTGAAGGCGAGCGTCCGATTGTCGACGACAGGGCCGGTGATCGAGCCCGAGGTGCCGCCATCGCCGATCTGCAGGACGCCGTCGGCGATCATGGTCCCGCCGGCATAGCTGTTCGTTCCGGTCAACACCAGCGTGCCGCTGCCGGTCTTCGTCAGGGCGCCGCTGCCGCCGATGCCACCCGACCAGGACAGGTCCGCATCGGTCTGGACTATGCCGCCTGCGGCATCGAGCACGGCATTGCGGGCCGAGGTGAAGCTCGCCGTCGTCCTCAGCGTGCCGCCATCGAGGCTCAGGCCGCCGGCGGCCGCGCCAAGATTGGCATCGGCCGAAACCTGGAGCACGCCGCCGGCAATTGTCGTCCCGCCTGTGTAGCTGTTGGTACCCGAGAGGATGAGCCTGCCACCGCCCACCTTGACAATGGCCGTGCCGTTGCCATCGACGATGGTCGAGCCGATGCTGGCGACGACCCCATTGTCGACATTGAAGGTGCCGGCTCCTCCGCTCGCCGGCGCGATCGAGAGCGTGCCGCCGCTCAGCGCATAGCCGTCTGTCGAGAATTGCAGCGTGTCGAAGCCCACAGGGCCGACAACGCTTACTGCCCCGCCCGCGCTGCCGGCGAAGATGCCGACCGAGCCGCCCCAGCCAGCATTTGCGCTGCCAGTGSTGCTGGTCCAATTGCTGCCGAAGCCGGACCAGGTGCCGGCGCCACCGTCGACGGTGCCGTTGCCGGCGGTATTGGATCCGTCCCAGAACTGCATGCTCTGGCCGGCTCCGAGCACGGCGAAGTTGACTTGTCCCGCGACAGCCGTCTCCACTTGCGCGCTGGCGATGGTGAAGCCGCCCTGGGTCGAGGTCACGCTCTGGCTGTCGAAGCTGCCGGTGAGCGTGCCGCCATAGTCGAACAGGCGATAATAGCCGGCCGCCGCAGCGCTYGCGTCGAGCGCGCCGCCGAGCGTCAGGTTGCCGGCAACTTCGACGAGGTCGTTGCCGGTGACGGGATCGCTGCCGCCGACCACTCCCGGCGTGTTCAGCTCGAAGACCGAGGTCGAGCCGCTGTTGAGCGTCAGCGATCCAACCGTCAGCGTGCCGGGGCTGTGGCCCGCCGACATGGTGCCGTCCACCGTCACGGCTCCGGCGATGCTGCCGGTCCCGGACAGGGTCGCGCCGGCTGCGACCGTCACCGCCCCGAGCCCTGTCAGGGCGCCGTCGACGCGGAGCTCGCCGGCCGAGACCGTCGTGGTGCCGCCATAGGTGCTGGTCCCGCTCAGCGTCTGCGTGCCCGCGCCCTGCTTGACGATGCCGCCCGTGCCGCCGATCGAACCGGCAAAGACCTGGTTGGTCGCATTGCCGAAGGTCAGCGTGTTGCTGCCCAGCGAAACGGTGCTGCCGCCAACGCCGGAGAACGCGCCGATAGTGCGGTTGCCGAATGCCCCATTGATGTCGAACTCGGCGCCTGCGGCGGCAAGGCGGAGGCTGCCGCTCGTGGCAAGGCTGCCCGAGCCGGCCAACGCCAGCGTGCCAGCCGCAATGGTGGTCCCGCCGGTATAGATGGTGCTGTCCATCAGCGTCTGCCTGCCGGAGCCCTGCTTGACGATGCCCCCGGTGCCGCCGATCGCGCCGGCGAAGGTCTGGTCTGTCGCATTGCCGAAGGTCAGCGCATTGGCGCCGAGCGTGATGGCGGTGCCGGCCACACCCGACAAGGCACCGATGGTCCGGTTGCCGGATGCCCCGCTGATGTCGAACCCGGCGCCTGCGGCGGCAAGGCGGAGGCTGCCGCTCGCGCCAAGGCTGCCGGCGCCGTCCAGCGCGAGCGTGCCGCCCGCAATCGTCGTGCCCCCTGTATAGGTGCTGGTGCCCGTCAGCGTCTGCCTGCCCGTGCCTTCCTTGGTGAGCGCGCCGTCGCTGCCCGAGACCGCGCCGCTGAAGGAGGAGTTCGCATTTTGCGAGCCTACGGTCAGAACCGCCCCGGTACCRAGTGCGATCAGCCCGCTGCCTCTTAGCTCGTTCACCGCCAACGAAGAGTTCAGTTGGTGCGTACCGTCGATCTGGAGATTGGTCGAGCTTTCCACTGCCGCGGGGTTGCTGGTCGCCAGCGTCACTCCGGGGGCAACCTCGAGAGTCCCGATGCTGGCGCCGGTGCCTGTCCAAGTGCTGTCGCCAGTGAATATGAGGCGCGACGCGCCCGTTATGCTGGTTGAAAATGTTCCTCCGCCGATCGTAAGTGATTGTCCGGCAATGCCGATCTGGCCGTTGCCCTCAAGACGGGAAATCCTGGCAGCCTCGTCCGATAGATAAAGCGTCGCGTCATTGTTGATCGTAAGGGATTTGGCCAGGCTCAGCGCCGCATTGAGCGACAGAACGCTTGCACTGCCAGGCTTAACGGTCAGAGCCGTCAATGTCCCGCCGTCCAGGACAAGATTGAGATTGATTCCACCTGTCCCGTACCAACCATTGAAGTTGATGTTGCCGGTATCCGAGGCCGATCCGAAATACACGGTCGACCCKGTCARGAAACTGTGAAAATAGACATTCATCAAGCGTCCAGRGACGACAGACAGCCGACCAATGGAACCTGTATCCATGATAACGAGGCTACCAAGACTGAGATCGTCCAGGGCGCGGATATGYCCRTCCGTCCCGATGAACTTTACTCTATCGTAAGGGAATGGTTGGTCAGTCGAAACGTTAGCGAGTCCGCCGATATTGCCAGTAGTCTGGGAAAGCGCAGTTCCGCACCCGAAATTCTTCAAAGGTATAAGCAGCGTCGTCAAAATCAATGCCGCACGGAAAGTCGAGCGATCCGATTTAATTAAAATGGTGCTACCGCCGATATCTCGCCGGCTTCCTCCTAAATCCTTTGAGCGGGTAGCGATCTTTCGCATAGCGGGATATCAATTGGCTCAATCAACTGTTGTCGGGCAAACGCATCAAGGCCATGCCGACCTCACGTCGCAAAGTCCAAAATCTGCAAGCATCCGGCCATGCATGATGTTCCGGAACCGGCCACTCGTGCCGGCATGCTCCACCGCTCAATCGCGCTCCATATCGACAGAGGTCCGTGGCCCTATGCCGCCAGCCTGATCGGCCGCAGCGGGTTTCGCGATGCTTTGCGCTTGTACTGCGCCGCAATGACCCAGCCGCTGGCAACGTCCTGGCCGGCGGACAAATTCTTCGGCCAGAAGCTGCGCTATCTCGTCTCCTTTGTTCTGATCGGTCTCGATGCGCGCTGGCGCCGGGGAGACGGCGACGCGCCGACGCTGGCCGCGCTCCAGCGTATCGCGCCAGCCAGTGCCCGGCAGATCGCGGAGCTGGTCGGCACGCTCAAGCTGGGCGGTTACCTCGTCGCGAGCCGGCTCCCGACTGACCGTCGAGCTTTGCGGTTGAGCCCCTCGATGACGCTGCTTCAGGAAATCGGCCGATCACCCCTGGCCTTTCTCGGCGCCTCCGAGCACCTCGATCCGGCTGCGTCGCCGATAGCTGCGAGGCTTCGATTGGATTCTGCGGGGCTGGCGGATTGGCTTGGGGCCTCCTACGAGATGTTTCTGCAGGAGGATCTCTACTTCGCGCCCTTTTGCAATGTGGTCGAGTTCACCGGGCAGGACTGCGGTTATCCGGTTCTGTCTGCCGTTCTTGCCGCACACTATGCCGCGCTGGCGGGCGCCGCTGCGCCGGCGCCTCTCTCCTATGGCGGGCTGGCCGAGCGATTTCGCGTCTCAAGGCAGCACGTCGGCAATATCTTTGCCAATGCGGAACGACGCGGCTGTTTCAGCGTCGACCGCGGTGGTCGCAGCGTTGCCGTCTCAGCAGACTTTTTGTCGGAATTCGAGACCTGGGCGGCAGGCCAGATGGCACATTACCGCCTCCTCGCTGAGCGTGAATTCGATACTCCGAGCTAGGCTTCGTGGACAAAGGGTAGCCAGAGTTTGAC
>NZ_JBFRDQ010000136.1:0-11492 GCF_052113865.1 Allobosea sp. TAB14
CTTCCAGGGTTTCCGATGCGCTGGCGCATTTCGTTTCCGGCTGCGGCTGGCTGACGCCGGAGCGCAGCGCGCGGCTCGCACGCGAGGCGACCGAGCGCGTCGCGGTGGCGCTGGCCGCCGGCGGCGAGGCGACCGATGCGCCGGCGATCGTCGAGGTGCTGCGCGCGACCGGGCGGCTGACGCCCGGGCTGATGCTGCGCTCCCTCCTGAGCGGAGAACCGGCGCTGGCCGAAGCGGCCTTCGTCGCGCTGTCCGATCTGCCGCCGGGGCGTGTCGCCGCGCTGCTGCGCGACCGACGTGGGGCCGGCCTCAAGGCGCTCTGCCGCAAGGCGGGCTTGCCGCCCGCGCTGGAACTGGCCTTCGTCGCCGCCATCCTGGCGCTCAATGCGCGCGGCTTCGACGCGGGCGCGGCGCGCTGCGGCATCGACCGGGCGCTGCTGCGCGAGGTGCTTGCCGCCTGCGAGGCGATGGAGGGGCCGGAGGCCGACGCGCTCGTGGCGTTGCTGCGCCGCATGGACGCCGAGGCCGCGCGCGACGAGGCCCGGCTGATGGCGGATTCGCTGGCCGACGACGCGGCCTTCGCCTTGCTGGTCGAGGCCGATCCGTCCTTCCTGATCGAGCTCGAAAGCGGCGATCTGCGCGACGCGGCCTGAGGGGCCTTCAGTAGCCGAACTGCTCGCGCAGGATCCGCTCGTCCAGGCTGTGGCCGGGATCGTGTAGCATGACCAGATCGACCGTCCGGTCGATTTCGATCGAGACCGAGGAAACCTCGTCGATCTGTGTGTGGTCGGCCACCGCACTGACCGGGCGCTTGTCTGCCTCCAGCACGTCGATCGTCACCTGGGCATAGTCGGGCAGCAGCGCCCCGCGCCAGCGGCGTGGCCGGAAGGCGGAAATCGGCGTCAGGGCCAGGAGCGGCGCGTCGAGCGGCAGGATCGGGCCGTTGGCCGAGAGGTTGTAGGCGGTCGAGCCGGCCGGCGTCGCCAGCAGCACGCCATCCGCGATGAGCTCTGCGAGGCGAACCTGCCCGTCCACCGAAATCCGGAGCTTGGCGGCCTGATAGGAACGGCGCAGCAGCGAGACCTCGTTGATCGCCTTGGCCGCGACGCGGCCGCCTTGCCGGTCGACGGCCTGCATCGACAGCGGGTGGACGACGCTGCGCTGGGCCGCATCGAGCCGGCGGCTCAGGCCGCGTTCCTTGAACTCGTTCATCAGGAAGCCGACCGAGCCCCGGTTCATGCCGTAGATCGGCGTTCCCGTGCCGAGAAAGCGGTGCAGCGTCTGCAGCATCAGGCCATCACCCCCGAGCGCGACGATGACGTCCGCCTTGGCGGGGTCGGCATTGCCATAACGCTCCGCCAGCTTGACGAGGGCGGCCTCGGCTTCCGGAGTTTCGCTGGCGACGAAGGAAATCGCGCCGAATCGCTCGGTCATGACGGGTCCTGAAGCGGCGGGCCTTGCGGCGTCACTGCCGATCTAGCACGGGGCGGGCGAAAGGCGCGAGACAGCCGGGCGACAAAAAAGGCCGGGCGAGCCCGGCCTCCCGTCACGCGGCGATGCGGCATCGCTCAGATCGCCGGGCTCCACTGCACGGGCACCATCTCGAAGCCGTTGCCGTCCTTGGCGATGAAGCCCGTGGCCGGGAAGGGCGCGTGGTAGAAGGCAACCTGCATGCGATCGGCCGAGACCATGTCGAGCAGCTTGCGGCGGGTCGCGGCCGCTTGCGGGCCATCCATGTCGAAGACCGCCGACCAATCGGGATTGCGGACGARGAGGGCGGGGTGGTTGGTCGTGTCGGACATGATCATCATCCGGCTGTCGCCGGAGGAGAGCGCGAAGACCGTGTGGCCGGGCGTATGGCCGGGCGCGGCGATCGGCGTGATGCCGGGCAGGATTTCCTTGCCGGGCTCGAACTGCCTGACATCCTTGGCGACGGGGCCGAAGACGCGGCGCACCCCGGCGAAGGCGCCCTTCATGGCGTCCGGCGCGGCATTCATCTTCGCATCGTCCATCCAGAAGGCCCATTCGGCCGATGGCACCATGGCTTCCGCGTTCGGGAAGACGGCGGTGCCGTTCTTGAGGCGGAAGCCGTTGATGTGGTCGCCGTGAAAATGGCTGAAGATGACGGTCGAGACATCCTTCGGGTCGAAGCCGGCGGCCCTGAAGTTCGCCATCCAGGTGCCGGAGGTCGGCGCACCGGAATCGCCGTTGCCGGTATCGATCAGCGTCAGCTTGCCGCCCTGCTGGATGGCGAGCGTGGTGAAGGTGATGTTGAGCGCGTCCTGCGGCAGGAAGGCCCCGGCCATCGCCTTCTTCACATCGCTCAGCTCCGCATTGCGCACGAAACCCTCGAGCGGGCGCTTGGCGAAGCCGTCGTTGATCGCGGTCAAGGTGATGTCGCCCACCTTGTAGCGATAGAAGCCCGGAGCCTGTCCGCTGGCAGGGGTTTGCGCCTGCGCGGGAGGCACGGCCGGGAGGCCGAGCGCCGCCGTGGCGGCAAGCGCGCCGGCGCCGGCCATGGTCTTCCGTCGCGATAACCGAATGCTCTGCATGATTTTTTCTCCCTCGGGACGCGGGGGAAGGTAGCGGCCCGGCCGATGCGTTCAACCGCCACCGGCCATCCAGGGGTCAAGTTTTCGTGAAGTCTGACAATGGCGGAGGGCTAGACCTGATCCTCGGCATCGGGGCGATGCCGTGCCAGGGCCCGCAGCATCGCGGCGCAGAGGGCGAGCGATCCCATCACGCCCTGCCCGGAGCACTCAGCCACAAGCGCCTGGAAGGCGAGACTGTCCTCGGAGGCGAAGCATTGCAGGCTCCAGCTCCAGCCCGGGGCCTTCTCGCGCAGCAGGGAGACGGCGATGTTGATGTCGGCGCTTACCGCGCCGAGCGATTTCCAGAAGCTGCCCTGCTGATAGATGCCGCCGGCCGGGGTGCGCCGCGTGGCGAGCCGCGTCGGCTTGCGGCGGACCGTGAAACCCAGCGCCTCGTAGATCTCGGCGTCGAGCTCGCGATTCGGCTTGCTGGAAGCCTCGCAGCGCTCCGCCAGCGCCAGAAGATGATTCCGGTCGTCCATTCGTTCCGCGACGTCGGTTGACGGCATTCCGGCCTCCGCGTGCGGCGGCCGGAACAGGTTGCTGCGGCATCCTATCGCATGGCGGGCGGCAGCGCCAAGCTGCGTCGGCACCGGGGCTTCACGACGTCCTGCCGGTTCCGCGGATCAGGGGCCGACGACGGCTCCTCGTGCCCTGCCACCGGGGACGCGGCAGGAACAGCCGATGCCGAGCGGCGCGCGCTCGTAGAGCGTGCACATCTTGACCGGGGTGCTGCAGCTTCCGCCCGTGCCGCCCGGCACGAYGGCATAGGCCGGGTAAGCCGGATAGACGGGGTAAACAGGGTAATCAGGGTAGTAGTCCGGATAGGCGGGGTAGGTCGCCAGCGCGCCAATCGTCGCCGCGGCCGCGCCCAGGCCCCAATAGGGGTAGCCGCCTCCGTAGCGGTAACGCGGCCCGTAAGAGCCGCGCCAGCCAAAGCCGCCGCTCCGGAAAGCCGCGCCCGGATAGAATCCACGATGGATACCGCGCCAGCCACCCCCGCCGCGCCAGGCTCCGCCATGCCAGCCGCCGGCGCGGAAGCCATGCCCGCCGAACTGGCGCTGGGCCAGCGCCTCGGTGCTGGCAGCAAAGAGCAGCGGCGTGACCGATGCCGCGATGAGAAGCAAGCGACGCATAGGCGCCTCCCGTACACACCTCACCCCGAAAGGAACAACTGCCGGCGCCCGTCGGAGTTCCTTCGACGCCACTGCGGTCAGTCGTCCCAGAACGGGCCGACCTTGCAGCGATAGCCGACGAAGCAGGCCGGCGTGTCGCGGCTCGGCACCCAGGCCGGGTCGATGAACTCGTCGAACTGGCAGAAGCTGCGATCCCGCACGAAGCGGTCATAGGTCTGCCCGCCGGTGCCGAGGACGATGGCGCCGCGCGAGAGCACATCCTGACGGCTCGCGGCGCAAAGGCGCGAGACGGTCGAAGGTCGCGATTGAGCGGCGGCGGCGTTCACGCTCAGGGCCAGGACGAGCATGGCTGCAAGGAACTTCATCGGGGCCTCCACGAGCGGCGCGAGGGATCGGTTCGCTGCCCGGCCGCCGCTCACCAGCATTATATCACCGCCCGGCGGCGCCGGCTTGTCTTCCGCACAGATCGAACCGTGGCGGAACGCGCGGTGCGCCTGACGGGGCGGTGGCAGTGGCGACAAGAAGAAGGACTGGTGCCGGCGGAGAGGATCGAACTCCCGACCTTCGGTTTACAAAACCGCTGCACTACCGCTGTGCTACGCCGGCAAAAACTTCAAAATCCCAATGCGTACCAGTTGGTTAGTCATCTCCCGGCACACGGAAAACCTACTTGCGTGTGTCGGATTTTGTGACGACGACCTTCTTGGCTGAAGCAAGGGCCACCGTCCTTATCCAAGATGACAGTGTGAGTCCAACCTCTTTTGTGGCGGCCTCGAACAGCGATTTCTCGCTGGGGGAGACGACCAGATTGATCCGCTCTGTCCTCCAACTCGGCATACTCAAAACTTACGCAACTTTGGCTCCCGCGGCGAGGGCAAGCAGGCCGTTGCGCGACGGAGCCCGGCGGTTCGCAAGGCAGGGTCGGCTATGCTACCCCAACGAGCATGGATGCGTTCTCAGACCAGCAGGCCGTCGCGCGCTATGCCGAAGGGCCGCCRCGCCTGGTGCCCGGTTTCGATAGTCTGCAGCGTATGGTCATGCTCCTTCTCGCGGAGCATGCGTCCGACGACGCGCGGATTCTGGTTCTCGGCGCCGGCGGGGGGCTCGAGATCAAGGCTTTTGCCGAGGCACGGCCCGGCTGGCGGTTCGACGGGGTCGATCCGTCCGCCGAGATGCTGAACCTCGCGAAGGTGACCCTTGGCCCGCTGGCGGACCGGGTCTGCCTGCATCACGGGCTGATCGATTGCGCGCCGGAAGGGCCGTTCGATGCCGCGACCTGCATTCTGACCTTGCATTTCGTCGAGCGCGACGAGCGCCTGCGCACGCTCGGGGAGATTCGGCGGCGCCTGAAGCCCGGCGCCCCGCTCGCGGTCGCTCATTTCAGCTTCCCGCAAGGAGCCGGCGAGCGCGAGCTGTGGCTCGCGCGCTATGCCGCCTTCGCCGTCGCTTCCGGCGTCGAGCCGGCGCAGGCCGAGAAGGCGCGCGAGGCGATCGCAGGCCGCCTGCCGATCCTTGCTCCCGAGGAGGACGAGCAGCTCTTGCGCGAAGCCGGTTTTGGCGCGGTCAGTCAGTTCTATATGGGCTTCGCGTTTCGCGGCTGGGTCGCCTACGCCTGAGCTGCAGTCACCCGCTGTTCGGCACGTCCGGCGTCGCGGAGCGTTCGGGTTCTTGCCTGGACGAAAAAAGCCCCGCCCTTGCGGGCGGGGCCTGAATCGTCGCCCTCAGGCGGCGATCATTGCAGGATGTTGCGATCCTTGGTTTCCGGCAGGAAGAGCAGGCCGATCACGAAGGTGCCGAGCGCCACGATGATCGGATACCACAGGCCGGAGAAGATGTTGCCGCTTGCCGCCACGATGGCGAAGGCGGTCGGAGGCAGGAAGCCGCCGAACCAGCCATTGCCGATGTGGTAGGGCAGGGACATGCCGGAGTAGCGGATGCGGGTCGGGAAGAGTTCGACCAGCAGGGCCGCGATCGGCCCGTAGACCATCGTGACGAAGAGCACGAGGATGAACAGGATGCCGACGGCCTGGAGGGCGCGGCTGCTGGAGAGCAGCTCACCGATCGAGGGCGTCTTCAGGATGCTCGGATCGCCCGCCTTCGGATAGCCGGCAGCCTGGGCGGCGGCCGTGAGTTCGGCAACTCCGCTTGGCGCGTCCTTGCCGTTGATCGTCGCCTTGAGCGGCGACCCAGCCGGCCCGGGCACCAGATCGTAGTGGATCGAGTTGGTGGCCAGCGCGCGGCGCACGACGTCGCAGGGCTTGGTGAAGGTCCGCACGCCGACGGGGTCGAACAGCGTGCCGCACTCGGCCGGATCGGCCGTGAGGACGAGCTTCACGTTCTCCGTCGCGTTGATCAGGTTCGGATTGGCCGTCTTCGCCAGCATGGTGAAGAGCGGGAAGTAGGTCAGTGCCGCGATCAGGCAGCCTGCGAGCAGGATGGGCTTGCGGCCGATCTTGTCCGAGAACCAGCCGAAGAAGATGAAGAACGGCGTGCCGAGCAGCAGGCCGAGCGCGATCAGCAGGTTGGCGGTCGTGCCGTCGATCTTCAGCGTCTGCGTCAGGAAGAACAGCGCGTAGAACTGGCCGGTATACCAGACGACGGCCTGGCCGGCCGTGCCGCCGAACAGCGCGATGAGGCCGATCTTGGCGTTCTGCCAGTTGCCGAAAGCTTCCGAGAGCGGCGCCTTTGACTGCGTGCCCTCTTCCTTCATCTTCACGAAGGCCGGCGATTCAGCGAGCTGGAGGCGAATCCAGATCGAGAAGCCGAGCAGGATGATCGAGAGCAGGAACGGAACGCGCCAGCCCCAGGCCGCGAAGGCCTCCGGCGACATGCTGAGGCGCAGGCCGAGAATCACGATCAGCGACAGGAAGAGGCCGACCGTCGCGGTCGTCTGAATCCACGAGGTGTAGAAGCCGCGCCGTCCCATCGGGGCGTGTTCGGCGACATAGGTTGCGGCGCCACCGTATTCGCCGCCGAGCGCGAGGCCCTGCAGCAGGCGGCAGATGATGAAGGCCGTCGGCGCGAGGTAGCCGATGGTCTGGAAGCTGGGCAGCAGGCCGACCACGAAGGTGGCGAGACCCATGACGGTCATCGTGACCAGGAAGGTGTATTTGCGGCCGATCATGTCGCCGAGGCGGCCGAAGAACAGCGCACCGAAGGGGCGCACCGCGAAGCCGGCCGCGAAGCCGAACAGCACGAAGATGAACTTCGCCGTATCGTTGTCGCCCGGCACGAAGGTCTGGGCAATGTTGGCGGCCAGCGAACCCGCCAGATAGAAGTCGTACCACTCGAAGACCGTGCCGGCCGACGAGGCGATGATGACCTTTCTTTCTTCCTTGGTCATCGGTCGAGGGGCGGCCCTCGAATCCGATGCTTGCGATGCCATGCTCATGGCGTTTGCCTCCCTTGGTGAATCCGCGTGCGGTCGGTTGTCCCGGCCGGTTCCTCGGGGCGCGGTCCGTCTTCGTTGGAGACGGTGTCCGCGCCGCCGGAATGGTCGAGAAACCCCGCCATTCCGGGTTGAATCAAAGGTTTGCGCGCGGAATGTCGCAGGTGCAATCAAGCACTTGGTCTTGCACCGTTCGTCTTAAGACTATCGGAGGAACGGTGCAGGGCGCCAAATCGAGGCGCGCATGGGCTGGTCAGGCGCCATGGCGCCACTATACTGCGAAGGTGGAGGCTTGACGAGATGCGGATGAGGAGGCGCGCCATGGCGTTGCGTATCATCGGCCTGTCCTGCGGCCTGTTGCTGGCGGCCGGACTATCCGTCGGCGAAGCCAGCGCCGCGGGGCGAGGCGGCGGTTTCGGGGCGGCGCCAGGCCCAAAGGCGATGGGTTTCGTTCATCGCTCCGGCACGGATTCTGCGCGGATCGGGCGGCATGCCCGCATGGCCGGTCACGGCTTCCGCCATGGCGCGCATCGCCGCTGGTCCTGGGCCGGGCCGGGCTATGCCGATCCATGGCTGTTCTATCCGGCGGACGACGCGACGGTCGCGGTGATCGAGCGACCCACTGAGACGGTGAAGCCGGTCGATCCCGATTCCTTCGAGAACCTGACGGCGCGGGCCGGCATCCGCCGGGAGCCGACGCCCGAGCCGACGATCTATCGGCTGGAGGGATCGCGCCTGCGGCCCGTGGCGTGGGTCATCCGTATCGGCGAGGCCGAGCCGCAGGGCGGCCGGCGGACGCGCTTCGCCCATGCCGAGACGGGCGCGCTGCTGCTGACCGTGCCGCGGCGCTGAACCGAATCAGCGGCGCCGGCTCGCCGCGTAAAGGGCGATCGCCGTCGCGTTGGAAACGTTGAGGCTGGTGATCGCGCCCGGCACCTCGAGCCGGGCGACATGGTCGCAGAGCTCGCGGCTGCGCTGGCGCAGGCCCTTGCCCTCGGCGCCCATCACCATGACGAGCGGGCGGCGCAGCGCGACATCGTCGAGCGTGACGTCGCCGTCCGAATCGAAGCCGACACGCAGGAAGCCGCGTTTTCCCAGCGTATCCAGTGCGTCGCCGAGATTGCGCACGGCGATGAGCGGGACATGTTCCAGCGCGCCGGAGGCCGATTTCGCCAGCACGCCGGTCGCGGCCGGCGAATGGCGGATGGTGACGATCACCGCGGCGGCGGCGAAGGCGGCGGCCGAGCGCAGGATCGCCCCGACATTGTGCGGATCGGTGATCTGGTCGAGCGCGAGCACGACGGCATCGTCGGGCAGACTGTCGAGATCGGGCGAGGGCAGGGGATCGCAGACGAGATAAAGGCCCTGATGCACCGAATCGGGCGTCAGCAGCCGGTCGATCTCCGAGGGGCGGACCAGCTCGGCCTCGACCGGGAGTTCGCCGATCTCCTCGCGCAGGCGGCGTAGCGCGTTCTCGGTGGCGAGCAGCCGCCGGAAGCGCCGCTGCGGGTTGCGCAGGGCTTCGACGACCGGGTGGACGCCGTAAAGCACGGCTTCGTCGATCTCGCCGGGGCGGTGCGGCGGCGGGGCGCCAGTGCGGCGGGCAGGACCGCCGGGCCGCTTGCCTCCGGGCCAGGCCTGTTTGGGACGGAAGGGCGGGGCCATCGCTTTCTCCAGAATTCTTCCGCCTGCCGTGCCACGGCACGGCGCGCTTGACCAGCGCGGAACGCACCGCGCCCTCTTCCTCGACCATGAAAGGCCTGAACAATGGCAGTTGCCAGCCATCGCTTCGTTGTCATCACCGGCGGTCCCGGCTCCGGCAAGACCACACTGATCGAGATGCTCGCGGCATCCGGACACGCCGTCATGCCGGAGGYGGGCCGGACGGTCATCCGCGAGCAGATGGCCGTGGGCGGGAACGGGCTGCCCTGGGGCGATCGGACGGGCTTCGCCGAACTGATGCTGGCGCATGATCTGCGCAGCCATGCGGCGGCGAAGGACCAGCCTGGCTTCGTCTTCTTCGACCGGGGCATTCCGGACATCGCCGGTTATCTCGGCCTGTGCGGGCTGCCGGTACCCGAAACCGTCACGCGCGCCGCCGAGGCGTGCCGCTATCGCGAGACGGTGTTCATCGCTCCATTCTGGCCGGAGATCTTCACGCAGGATGCCGAGCGCAGGCAGGATCCGGCCGAGGCAAAGCGGACCTATGAGGCGATGGTGGCGACCTATCCGCGCTATGGCTACCGGCTGCTCGAACTCCCGCGCGCCAGCGTCGCGGATCGCGCGGCGTTCGTGATGCGCCATCTGGCAGCGGAGGCATGAGCGAGCTTGCGCTTTCCGACAGGGAATTTGCGGCCGTGGCCTTTTTGCCGTTGACACGTCGCGGCCCGGTCACCATAAGTCCGGCCGCGCCTGCCGGTCGTCATGTGAGTGACATATCGGTGGCCCGCGGCTCTGAGAGCCGGTCATGGGCGCAGGCGGGGGAATGTCCCGAGCGGCAAAGGGGGCGGACTGTAAATCCGCTGGCTATGCCTTCGCAGGTTCGAGTCCTGCTTCCCCCACCACCTTTTTCCTAGGCACTTGAATTCCCTTCTTTTTTAGCGGCGTTTCCCGCACCTGATGATGAGGTGCGGGAATAGACGTTCTTTTCGGTTCCGGAATCAGGAGCGACGCGGCCTCTTCTGCGAGACGCTGTCGGTTCGCTGTCTTGGTGTAGAGCGCCGCCATGCCGCGACCGCTCCAACCGGAAATCGCGTCGAGCTGAGCGTCGGAAGCGTCATGGTTCGCGGCTCTCGTGACGCCCGCCTTCCGCAGGCCATGAGCTCGACCGGGGACATCAGCCGCGACGCAGGCGTCGGCGAACCAGTTCCCAAATCCTTCCTTGCTCATTGCCGTGTCGTCAGCCCTCGCGCGCGGGGTCGTCAAAGCGCGATCTTTGCGCCTGACTGCCGGGTAAGGACTCGATCCGAAAATGACGGCCGGTTTTCGCAGAGCAAATCAGGTCTCTTGCGCGATCACGTTTGAATAGGCCTTGGCGGCCCGCAGGATGTGATCGCGCAGGATGCGACGGAGATCGTCCCGGCTGCCGGAGCTGAATGCCTCGACGATCTCGCGATGCTCCAGGAAGGACGTATCACGCTCCCAGGAGCGGTCGACGGACAGATGCGCACGCAGCGCTGCCACCTGCCAGGAGATGGTGGCGAAGGCATTCGCGACGAAAAGGTTGCCGCAATTGCGGAAAAAGACCGCGTGGAAATCAGTGTCGCTGCTGGCATAGGCTGTGCCGTCCTGCTCGCGATGCGCCGTTTCCATGATTGTCAGTACGGTTTTGAGTTCCGCCTCGGTATTGTCCGCGGCGCCGTCGAGGCAGAGCATGACCGCCTCGGTTTCCAGCATCAGCCGAAAGCCCGCAAGCTGCTTCACATCCTCCAGCGAGGGGTCGAAGACGAAGGCGCCGCGATTGGGCACGATGGTGACGAGGCCGAGCGCGGCAAGTCTTGCAAGCGCAGCCCGCAGCGGCGTGCGGCTGACGCCGAGCGCCAGCCCCGTCTCGTCCTCAGGTAGGGCATGGCCGAAGGGCAGCTCGGCGTTGACGATGGCGTCGCGCAGGCGCTGTTCGACCATTTCCGCGAGCGAGCGCGGATGCTCCAGTGCCGTGAGGCCAGATGCGCGGTCGCTCGTTTGGGGACGGGGCTTGGTCGGGCGGCGGCTGGGATACATGGCTGGGCTCAGGCGTAGCGGCTCAGGCCGAGCACGCCTTCGTAGTCATGGATCGGCAAGAGCGCTTCGGCCCAGGCCGCCGTCGAGCCGTTCTGCTTGAGGTCCGAAGCGAAGCGCTGCATCAGCCGAGCATAGGCCAGCGTCGACGACAAGGGGAAGGCCAGCAGCTTGAAGCCGATCGATTCGAAGGTCGCGGCATCCAGGGCCGGCGTGCGTCCGTCGACGGAGTTGAACATCAGCGGTGCGTCGATGCTGCGCACGGCGAGACGCATCTCCTCCTCGCTCTGCAGCATCTCGATCAGGACAAGGTCGGCACCGGCTTTCGCATAGGCCTGGCCCCGCGCGATCGCCTCGTCGAGCCCGAGCACAAGGCGGGAGTCGGTGCGGCCGATGATCAGCATGTCCGGATCGCGACGTGTCTTCACCGCCTGCCGGATCTTTTCGGCATGTTCCTCGGTGGAAACCAGAGAAAGCCCGCTCATGGCGCCGCATTTCTTCGGCGTCAGCTGGTCTTCCAGGTGCAGCGCGGCGACGCCGGCCGCCTCGTATTCCGCGATGGTCCGCGCGACATTGTTGAGATTGCCGTAGCCGGTGTCGGCATCGGCAATCAGCGGCACCGAGATGCTGCCAGCGATCGCGCGGGCGCGGCTCGCCATC
>NZ_JBFRDQ010000137.1:0-18035 GCF_052113865.1 Allobosea sp. TAB14
CTGCACGCCCGCGACGCATTCGGTGCGCTCGAAATAGGTCGCGGCGGAATCGCCGCCTTCCTGACGCTTGCGGGCGTTGTAGACGAGGAACTTCGTGACCTCGCCGAGCGCCCGGCCCTCCTTGCGGTTGTAGACGATGAGGCCGACGCCGCCGCTCTGCGCCTCCTTCACGCATTCCTCGATGCCATGGGTGAGATAGGGCCGGCAGGTGCAGATGTCGGAGCCGAAGACGTCCGAGCCGTTGCATTCGTCATGGACGCGGCAGGCGATGCGGCTCTTCGGATCGGCGAGCGCGGAAACCTCGCCCATGACATAGGCCGTGATCGAGCCGATCGGCGGCAGGAAGACCTTGAGGTCGGGCCGTGTCACCAGTTCGGGATACATGCCGCCGGTCTGCTCGAAGAGCGTGCGGCGCAACTCGTTTTCCGTCGTTCCGAAGCGCTCGGCGATGCCCGGCAGATACCAGACCGGATCGACCGCGATCTTGGTGACGGAGATGTCGCCGGTCGGGTGCAGGATGTGCCCGTCYGCCGCGAGGCGATGCGCGCCCATCGCCGCCAGGATCTCCGGCAGGTTGAGCCGCGCCTTGGTGATCGCGATCGAGGGGCGGATATCGATGCCCTCGCCGATCAGCTTGCCGAAATCCTGCGCCACCGTGTGGCCAAAGGGGTCGAGCGAGACGATCTTCCTGGGATCAGCCCATTGCGGCTGCGGCGCGATCTCCGCCGTCGGATGGGTGTTGGTCAGGTCCGGGCGCTGCGAAGGATTCATCGCGCGGGCCGAGATGGCGAGCGCGCGATAGACCGAATAGGAGCCGCCATGGGCGCCGATGACGTTGCGGTCGGCCGGGTTGGTGGTCGAGGCGATGACCGGGCCGCGCTCGGCCGCCGTCGATGAGCCCCATCGGATCGGGAAGCGCAGGGCGGCGCTGCCGGGTTCGGGATGGGAGGTCAGCCTGATATGGCCGGTGCGGTTCGGCGCGTTCATCGCGGTCGTACCCCGAAGGTCTTGCCCTTAAACAGGAAAGGCCCCGTGACGGCATGTCCGGGGCCCTCTGGATTTCAACGAGTCTGAACCAGCGCAGGCGCGCCGTCAATCAGCTTAGAAAACAGCGAGATAGCGCAGAAGCGAGATGATGCCGATCACGATGACGATGATCTGCACGACGTTCTTGATCTGCCCGTCGAGCGGCAGCATGCGCACGAGATAGAGCACGAGACCGATGACGAGAACGGTGATCAGAAGCGAAATCAGAATGGACATATCGAAGCCCTTTATCTCGGCCGGTCGCCGGCCCCCCGAGCCCCACCGCGACGTCTTCGCGGCAAGTCAGCCCCGATGACAGAACGTCGCAGGGTGGGAATAGGTTCCGGAGGGGGGATTTTGGGGGCGAAAGGGGCGGTGGGTTCCAAATGAACGCGGGAACCGCAAACAGAAACCCCTCTCCCGGATGGGAGAGGGGTAGGGGTGAGGGAAGGACGGAAAACCCGCTCCGCGCAACAGTAACCGCAGCAGCGGAGAGCGCAGAGTAAAGGTGATCGCCGGCAGGCCCTCACCCCTGCCCCTCTCCCATCCGGGAGAGGGGTTCCCCGCGCCCCTCCTTTATCCCGCGATGCGATCGAAATCCGCGACCGCGCGCGTCGCCTGGCGAAGCTGGTTGAGCAGCTTCAGGCGGTTGGCGCGCTGGGCCGGATCGGGATCGTTCACCGTGACCTTGTCGAAGAAGGCATCGACCGCCGGACGCAATTCGGCGAGCGCGGCCATGGCGCCCTCGTAATCCTCGGCGGCGACGGCGGCTTCGGCCTTCGGCGTCGCCTGCGCCAGCGCGACGGCGAGCGCCTTCTCCTCGATCAGGCCGGCATCGGCGATGAGCTGAAGATCGGCGGCGCCGGCGAAGGCACCCTCCCCGTCCTTCTTCTCCTCGGCCTTGAGGATGTTGGCGGCGCGCTTGTAGCCCGCGAGCAGGTTCTTGCCGTCCTCGGTGTCGAGGAAGCGGCCGAGCGCGGCGACACGCAGGGTGATGAGGAGGAGGTCGTCATTGGCCGAAGCGCCCTCGCCCAGCACGGCGTCGACGAGATCATGCCGCGCGCCCTGATCGCGAAGCATGACCTTCAGGCGGTCGTGGAAGAAGGAGAGAAGGTCGGCATCCTTGACGACCTTAATCAGCGGCAGCCTCACCCCATTCTCAACCACCAGCCTAATCACGCCCAGCGCCGCGCGACGCAGCGCATAGGGGTCCTTGCTACCTGTCGGCTTCTCGTCGATGGCCCAGAAGCCGACCAGCGTGTCGAGCTTGTCGGCCAACGCCACCGCCACCGAAACCGGATCGCTCGGCACACGGTCGGACGGGCCGAGCGGCTTGTAGTGCTCCTCGACCGCCGCGGCGACCGAAGCGTCCTCGCCCTGCAGCTCGGCATATTTCCGGCCCATCAGGCCCTGCAATTCCGGGAACTCGCCGACCATCTCGGTCGGCAGGTCGGCCTTGGCGAGCTTGGCGGCGCGCTCGGCCTTCTCCGGATCGGCGCCGACGATCGGGGCCAGCTCCTTCGCCAGCGCCGCGATGCGCTGGACGCGCTCACCTTGCGTGCCGAGCTTGGCGTGGAAGACGACGCCGAGCTTGTCGAGCTTCGCCATGCGCTGGTCGAGCGGTTTTGCGAGATCAAGCCCGAGCTTCCCGGCGCTCTCCTTGAGCGTATCGAGGTCCGGCAGCGAGCCGCGGTCGGTCTGCCAGAAATAGGCGGCGTCGGAGAGGCGGGCACGCACGACGCGGCCGTTGCCGGCGGTGATCGCCACGCCGCCATCGCTGGCGGCGAGGTTCGAGACCAGGATGAAGCGGTTGGCGAGGTTGCCCGTCGCGGGATCGCGCAGCACGAAGCATTTCTGGTTGGCGCGGATGGTGGCGCGGATCGCCTCGCCGGGGATGTCGAGGAAGCGCTCCTCGAAGGAGCCCATCAGCACCACCGGCCATTCGACGAGGCCAGCGACCTCCTCCAGCAGCCCCTCATCCTCGATCAGCTCCAAGCCCTGCGCGAAGGCGAGGTTCTTGGCATCGGCGAGGATGATCTCCTTGCGGCGGTCGGCATCGAGCACGACCTTGGCTTTCTCAAGCGAAGAGACGTAGTCGTCCAGGCGCCGCACCGTGATCGGACCGGGCGCGAGGAAGCGATGGCCATGGGTGACGTTGCCCGAGACGATGCCGTCGACCTCGAAGGGCACGATCTCGGTGTCCTCGGTCTCGGCGCCGAAGGTGCAGAGGATCGAATGCAGCGGGCGTACCCAGCGCAGGCTGGCGCCGGCGGCCGAGGCCTTGCCCCAGCGCATCGATTTCGGCCAGGGGAAGGCGCGGATCACGGCCGGCACGATCTCGGCGATGGCCGCAAGCGTTTCCTGGCCGGGCTTCTCGATGATGGCGACGTAGGAATCGCCCTTCTTCGGATCGCTGACGATGGTCGCCTGATCGAGCGAGGCCAGCCCGGCAGCCCTGAGGAAACCCTGCACGGCGGCGTCGGGAGCGCCGACGCGCGGGCCTTTCCGCTCCTCGCGCACGTCGCGGCCGCGCACCGGCAGGCCGGCGACATGCAGCGTGAGACGCCTCGGCGTGACGAAGGCCTTCGCACCCTCATAGAGCAGGCCGCGCTCGACGAGCGCATCGGTGACGAGCTTCTTCAGGTCGTCAGCCGCCTTGCGCTGCATGCGCGCCGGGATTTCCTCTGAAAAGAGTTCAAGCAGAAGATCGGGCATTAGTTCGCTCCCCCGCCGGCGGTCTTCAGCCAGGCCGCGCCGCAGGCCTTGGCGAGCTCGCGCACGCGCAGGATGTAGCTCTGACGCTCGGTGACCGAGATCACGCCGCGCGCATCGAGCAGGTTGAAGATGTGGCTGGCCTTGATGCACTGGTCATAGGCCGGCAGAGCAAGTTCATGGCGGGGCTGGTTGGCGCCGGCAGCCGGCTCACCGGCGGCGAGCAGGGCCTTGCATTCGGCCTCCGCATCCGAGAAGTGCCGGAACAGCATCTCGGTATTGGCATGCTCGAAATTGTGCCGGGAATATTCCTGCTCGGCTTGCAGGAAGACGTCGCCATAGGAGATGCGATCCTCGCCATCAAGGCCGTTGAAGTTGAGATCGTAGACGTTTTCGACGCCCTGGACATACATCGCCAGCCGTTCGAGCCCGTAGGTCAATTCACCCGCGACCGGGGCGCATTCAACGCCCGCGACCTGCTGGAAATAGGTGAACTGGCTGACTTCCATGCCGTCGCACCAGCATTCCCAGCCGAGGCCCCAGGCGCCCAAGGTCGGGCTCTCCCAATCGTCCTCGACGAAGCGCACGTCGTGCAGGCCGAGATCGACGCCGATGGCGCGCAGCGAGTCGAGATAGAGCTGCTGCAGATCCGGCGGCGACGGCTTCAGGATGACCTGGAACTGGTAGTAATGCTGCAAGCGGTTGGGGTTCTCGCCATAGCGGCCATCCTTAGGGCGGCGCGAAGGCTGGACGTAAGCCGCCTTCCACGGCTTCGGCCCGAGCGCGCGCAGGGTCGTCGCCGGATGGAAGGTGCCGGCGCCGACCTCCATGTCGTAGGGCTGCAGCACCACGCAACCTCGCTCGGCCCAGAAGCGCTGCAGCGTCAGCAGCAGCCCCTGGAAGGAGCGGGTCGGGTCCAGCGCCGGGGACGGCGCGGCGGGCGAATGCTGGGCGAGGGCGGACAAGGGCGAAAAGCCTTCCGAAAACGCGGATGAGTGCGGCGTGATTAGGGGTTCGCGCCCGGCGCGGTCAAGCCAAAGCGACCAAACAGAGCCGGAACCGGAGCCGGACAGCTTTCGTTCATATGCGGAGGATTATGACTTGGGCCATCCGCACGGTCCGCGGCGTTCGGGGTGAGCGTTTGAGCCGGGCCGGCGGGCTATAGACAGCAGGAGTTCTACAATGCTGACCCATCGTATCGTTGCCGCCACCTTCGGCGCTCTCACCCTCGCCGCTTCCGCTTTCGCCGCTGTTCCGGCCTCGGCCGCGCCGGTTGCCTCCCCCGTCGCCGCCGCGCCGCTCCAGGCCGCACCGGCAGGCGATCTGCTGCAGCAGGCGCAGTATTATGGTCCGCGCCGCTATTACGGCCGCCCCTATTATCGCCCGCGCTGCTTCTGGGCGAACCGGCGCGTCTGGAACGGCTGGCGCTGGGTCATCCGGCCGGTGCGCGTCTGCCGCTGAGACCGACGCAATGCGGCCATAATCGGCCGCTGAATGAAGGCAGGATGAACGGCGCGGTTTCGCGCCGTTCAGGTTTCAAGGGTTAAGTTTCAGTCCAAGATCGGTGCCAGCTTTCGCAAGTTCACCCGGCCGACACCGTCTCACGGAGGATTTCATGTTCAGAACCATGCTTCTTTCCGCGATGGCGGCAGGCACGCTGGGCCTGGCCGCTCTGAGCGCCGCCCCGGCCTCCGCCGCGCCCGTCGCCGCCGCGCCGCTGGTCGATGCGACCGGCGGGATGGTCCAGCAGGCGCAGTACTATTACGGACCGCGCCGCTATTACGGCCCGCGCCGCTACTATGGACCGCGCTATTACGGGCCGCGCCGGTATTATGGCCCGCGCTACTATGCGCCGCCGCTCTTCGCGCCGCCGGTCTACGGGCCGCGCTATTTCTACGGCCCACGTTACTGGTAGCGTCAGCCCAGCTTAGCCCGCCCGCGATGGACGGCGTCGCTCAGCGCGGTTAGCCGCCCATCCGGACCATTGATGACGAAAGCCGGCAGCAGCTCTGCCGGCTTTCTGCTGTTCAGGACGGCCGTGACGACGACGCGAATCGCCGGGCGCTCGGCGAAGGCATGGACCGGCCGGATGGCGAGAGCGCCGAAGCCGATTTCGAGGCCGGCGAGCAATTCCGGCAAGGCCTCGGCGCGATGGATGATCGCAATCAGCCCGCCCGGCTTCAGCAGGCGCCGGGCAGCGCGCAGCCAGATTGCCAGATCGCCCTCGGCGACATGGGCGGCCTTGCGATTCGGCACCGGCGACGCCCGCGTACCGCCGGGTGGATAGAAGGGCGGGTTCATCGCGACAGCATCGTATGACCCTGACGCGAGGCCGAGCCCGGTGAGTTTCCCGGCCGGAGCGCCGACATCGGCCGCGACGACAGAGATCCTGCCCTCCATGCCGTTCAGCGCCGCGTTGCCGGCCGCCAGCGCCGCCAGTTCCGGATCGCGCTCCAGCAGCGTGACGCCAAGCTGCGGCTGCGCCAGCGCCGCAGCGAGCCCCACCGTCCCGACGCCTGCGCCGATGTCGAGGAGCCGGCCCGCTCCCAGCTCCGGCAGGGCGGCCGCGAGCAGCACCGCGTCGCTGCCGGCGCGATGTCCCTTGCGCGGCTGGCGCAGAAGGAGCCGCCCGTCGAGCAGGCGATCCTCGACGATCTCGCCGAGGCCGGCGGGCGCCTTCGCCTCACTCATCGCGCAGCTCGGCGCCATAGCCGGCATCGATCAACAATGCGCGAGCGCGCCTGCGATCCTGGTCGCGCACCAGCAGCCGGCGCGGGAAGGCGCCGATCATGCCTTCCAGCGCGCTGATGTGCTGGTCGGCGATCAGGCAATCGAGATTGGCCGCGCTCAGGAGCGCTTCGAGGGCGCCGAGCAGGATCAGATCATTGGTGCGGACGAGTTCATGCATGCCGCCATGGAGCCGAAGCGCCGGGTCCGGCGCAAGCATCCTGTGGTCCCACTGCGGCGACGCGRTGCAATTGCGGGAGCCGCTGGTGGCGTTGACGCGTGAGGACATGGAGCGCGTCAATGCGATGATCCTGTCGCGCACCGGCTCGGACGTGACGATGATCCCGGAGGTCGCCAACCATCTGATCTCCTCCGGCGGCAAGCGCCTGCGACCGATGCTGACGCTGGCGATGGCCGATCTCTGCGGCTACCAGGGCGAAGGCCAGGTCAAGCTCGCGGCCTCCGTCGAGTTCATGCACACGGCCACGCTGCTGCATGACGACGTCGTCGACGAGAGCGACATGCGCCGCGGCAAGCTCGCCGCCCGCATGCTCTGGGGCAACGAGGCGAGCGTGCTGGTCGGCGACTTCCTGCTCGGCCAGGCCTTCAAGATGATGGTCGAGGTCGGCTCGTTGCGCGCGCTCGACATTCTCTCGACGGCGGCCGCCGTGATCGCCGAGGGCGAGGTGCTGCAGCTTTCCGTCGCCAAGAACACCGAGACGACGGAGGACGAATATCTCTCCGTGATTCGCGGCAAGACCGCCGAGCTCTTCGCCGCTGCCTGCGAGGTCGGGCCGGTGATCGCGGGCTCGTCCAAGGCGAACGAGGCGGCCTGCCGCAGCTACGGGCTCAATCTCGGCATCGCCTTCCAGCTCATCGACGACGCGCTGGATTATGGCGGGGTCGCCGCCAAGCTCGGCAAGAACACCGGCGACGATTTCCGCGAGGGCAAGATCACGCTGCCGGTGGTGCTCTCCTTCCGCCGCGGCAGCAGCGAGGAGCGCGCCTTCTGGAAGCGCACCCTGCAGGACGGCGCGATCGAGGACGGCGATCTCGAGCAGGCGCAGACGCTGATGCGCAAGCACAAGGCGCTGGAAGACACGATCGAGCGCGCGCGCCACTATGCCAAGATGGCGAAGGATGCGCTCGGTCTCTTCCCGGCCTCGCCGATGAAGCAGGCGCTCAATGACGCCGTCGATTTCTGCATCGCACGGGCGCATTGAAGCCGCGGGTCGAGCCATCGATGGCAGATCCGGCGTCCGACGCGAAACCGGAAATCGCGACCCTATCGTCGAGAGTCGTCTACGCAAACCGTTGGATGACGGTTCGCGAGGATGCCATCCAGCGGCAGGATGGGTCGCACGGCATCTATGGCGTCGTCGAGAAAGTTGATTTTGTCGCCATCATCCCGGTCGAACCGGATGGCAGCATTCACCTGGTCGAGCAGTATCGCTACCCCGTAGGCGCGCGCTTTTGGGAGCTACCGCAAGGCTCCTGGGAGCTGAGTCCGCAGGCGGATCCCGTGAGTGTCGCTCGCGGCGAACTGCGCGAGGAAACCGGCCTCCACGCCGAAGACATGGTCAAGCTCGGCTATCTGTTCGAATGCTATGGCTATTCCAATCAGGGCTGTCATCTCTTTCTCGCCCGCCGGCTCCGCTACGAAGGCAGCGATCTCGATCTCGAAGAGCAAGGCCTCGTTTGCCGCCGCTTCACGGCCAGCGAAGTCGTCGCGATGATCGAGAGCGGTCGGATCAGGGATGCGACGACTGTCGCCGCGATCGGCCTCATGATGATGAAAGGTTTGTTCCCGAAAGGCAGCGGCGGTACCGACTGAACTGAAGCCAAAAGGGGCGCCTGTTTCTCTAATCCGGGGCTTCCCTCTGGCCTTGCGCAGGCATAGCGTGATGGCTGTGGGAAACGCTTAGGCCGGAGAATGGCCATGTCGGCATCGTCGCAGCGCCAGTCGCAGATCTGGTCCGTCGTCCGCGTCTCGAGCGGCAACTTCCTCGAAATGTACGACTTCTTCGTCTTCGGCTATTACGCCGCGGCGATCGGCAAGGCGTTCTTTCCGTCCGGCAGCGAGTTCGCACAGCTCATGGCGGCGTTCATGACTTTCGGCGCGGGCTTCCTGATGCGTCCGCTCGGTGCCATCGTGCTCGGCAGCTATATCGACCATCACGGCCGCCGCGCCGGGCTGCTCCTCACCCTGATGCTGATGGCCTTCGGCACGCTCACCATCGCGCTCGCGCCGACCTACGCCTCCATCGGCATCCTGGCACCGATCATCGTCGTGATCGGGCGGCTGGTGCAAGGCTTCTCGGCCGGCGTCGAGCTCGGCGGCGTCTCGGTCTATCTCTCGGAGATCGCGACGCCCGGCAACAAGGGCTTCTATGTGAGCTGGCAGTCGGGCAGCCAGCAGGTCGCAGTGATCTTCGTGGCGCTGCTCGGCGTCTGGCTCGCCACCATCCTGCCGCCCGAGACCATGACGGAATGGGGCTGGCGCATCCCGTTCCTGGTCGGCTGCCTGATCGTGCCGTTGATCTTCCTGCTGCGCCGCTCGATGCAGGAGACCGAGGAATTCGCCGAGCGCAAGCGCAGCGCGAGCCATCCGACGCCCGGCCAGATCATCCGGATGCTGGCGACGCATTGKCAGACCGTGCTGGTCGGCATGCTGCTGGTGACGATGACGACCGTGTCCTTCTACTTCATCACCGCCTACACCCCGACCTTCGGCAAGGAGGTGCTGAAGCTCTCCAGCATCGACAGCCTGCTGGTGACGCTCTGCGTCGGCATCTCCAACCTGTTCTGGCTGCCTGTGATGGGGGCGCTATCCGACCGGGTCGGCCGCAAGCCGCTTCTCATCGCCTTCACCGCCCTGCTCTTCGTCAGCGCCTATCCGGCCCTGTCCTGGCTGGTTTCGCAGCCCTCCTTCGCGCGGCTGYTGATGGTCGAGTTGTGGCTCTCCTTCATCTATGCCAGCTATAACGGCGCGATGGTGGTGGCGCTGACCGAGATCATTCCGGTCGAATTGCGCACGACCGGCTTCTCGGTCGCCTACAGCCTCGCGACCGCGTTGTTCGGCGGCTTCACCCCGGCGGTCAGCACCTATCTGATCGAGGCGACCGGCAACCGGGCCGTGGCGGGCCTCTGGCTGATGTTCGCGGCGGCCTGCGGCTTCGCCGCCACGCTCATCGCCTATCGCCGGCGCAGCGTGCCGACATCCGTGGTCAGCGCAGCAGCGTCGCCCTGACCCACCATTCGGGGCGCTGCTTCGCCAGCGCCTTCGCGGCTGCCGCACTGGCAACGCAATCGTCGAACAGGGCGAAGCAGGTCGCGCCGGAGCCGGACATGCGGGCAAGGCGGCTTCCGGGCATCGCCGCCAGCCGCTCCAGAACCTCGCCGATTTCGGGTGCGATGCGTTGCGCCGGGACGGCAAGGTCGTTGCCGGAGCGTGCCAGCACGGCGCGCAACTCAGCCGCAGAGGTGGGCAGCGCGGGCAAGCCCCCGCCAGCGGCCAAAAGTCGATCGCCGGCGGCCAGCCCCAGCGCGCGAAAAACCCCGACGGTCTCGACCGGCACGCCCGGATTGACCAGCACGGCAAACAAGGAAGGCAGCCGCAGCGCCGGCCCCAGCCTGTCTCCGATGCCGGCCATCAGCCGCGCCCGCGATTCCAGGCAGACGGGAACGTCGGCCCCGACACCCGCAGCCACGTGGCGCAGCGTCCCATCCGACAGGGCAATGCCGTTCAGCCGTGCGAGCAGGCGCAGCGCCGCGGCCGCATCGGCAGAGCCGCCACCGATGCCCGAAGCCACCGGCAATCGCTTGGTGAGATGAAATGCGCCCGCATGCGTACCCGGAAAGGCCTGACCGAAAGCGCGTGCCGCCCRCAGGACGAGGTTGCGATCATCGGCTTCCAGCCCGGCGGCGCGCGGGCCGGCGATCGTCAGCGAGAGCGACGGGCCGGGGTCGAGCGCAAGCTCGTCGCCGATGCCGGCGAAGGCGACGAGGCTTTCAAGCTCGTGATAGCCGTCCGGACGCCGGCCAAGCACGCGCAGGTCGAGATTGACCTTGGCGCGGGCGCGCGTCCGGAGGGGCAGCGCACCGCCGGCAGAGGCGGCCATGGCGAGGCCCCTGCTCTCCGCTCCCGGCTCCATCGCGCGGGGCAGGCGTCAGCCGCCGTCCTTCTTCTGCTCGGCGGGGCTAGCCTGCTCGCCCGCATTCGCCGATGGCGTATCCTCCATCCCGCGCTCGATCTTGCGCAGGATGTTCGGCAGATCTTCCGGCTCGGGCTTGAGATCGCGGGCGTGGTTCCACTGGAACTTCGCCTCGAGCTTGCGGCCGGTCTTCCAGTAGACGTCGCCGAGATGGTCGTTGATCACCGGGTCGGAGGGGCGCAATTCGGCGGCGCGCTCGATCTCGCGCGAAGCGTCCTCGTAGCGGCCGAGGCGATAATAGGCCCAGCCGAGCGAATCGATGATGTAGCCGTCGCGCGGGCGCAATTCGACGGCCCGGCGCAGCATGTCGAGCCCCTCGTCGAGCTTCAGATGCTTGTCGACCAGCGAGTAGCCGAGATAGTTCAGCACCAGCGCCCGCTCGCGGCCGAGCGGATCGGGCAGCAGTTCCAGCGCCTTGCGCAGATCGGCCTCGGCATCGGGCCAGCGGTTGATGCGCTCGCGCGCGATGCCGCGGAARTAGAACAGATCCCAGTTGGCGCGGCCGGGCACGGCGAGCTTGGCGATCGCCTTGTCATAGGTGTCGGCAGCCTCGGCGAASYGCTTGCGYGAGCGRTAGAYATTGCCGAGCGCSGMGAGCGCGTCGACRTCGTCGGGCCGCTCGCTGATGACCCTGTCGAGATGCTTCACGGCATCGTCGTGCTTGCCGAGGTTCTCCAGCGCGAGCCCGGCCTGGATCTCGGCATTGGGCCGCAGCGGCGAGGTCATCGGCATCTTGTCGTAAACCGCGACCGCATCTTCCGGCTGACGCGAGCGCTCGAGGATGTCGCCAAGCGTCAGGATGGCGAGGTCGTGGCTCGGATCGAGAAAGATCGCCATGCGCAGATAGAGCAGCGCCGCCGCCTCGTCACCCTGGCGGTTGCCGGCGCTGGCGAGGCCGTAGAGCACCTCGGCCGCGCCCTGCTGCGGCGTCGCGATCTGGCGCGGCGGAGCTTCCTTCTTCGCGACGAGGGCCATGCCCTCGCGGATGATCGGGTGGTTCGGCAGCAGCCGGTCGAAATCGGCATAGGTTGCGGTGGCATCGTCGAAATCGCCGTTGCGGGCCTGGAAACGGGCCCAGAGATCGACGAGACGCAAGGTCGTCTTCTCGGCGTCGTAGGCGCTCTTCAGGCGCCTCTCGGCCTCCTTCCGGCGGCCGGCCGCATCGAGGATCAGGCCGGCGTGATAGTCGCGGAAGAGATTGTAGGAGGGCTCGCCCTTCAGGCGCTCCAGCGTCTCGACGGCGCGCTTCGAATTGCCCGAGCCGAGATAGGACCAAGCGGACAGCAGCGTCGCGGTGATGTCCGCGGCGCGACCGCGCCCGCCGCGCTGCAGATGGTTGCGCGCGGTCTGGTAGCTCTTCTGCTTGATCGCGCGGATGCCGACGACCAGCTGGGCGAGGCCGTTGCTCGGATCGACCTGGATCAGGCGGTCGGCGGCGCGGAAGGCGTCCGGCATCGAGCCGTCGGCCAGGAAGGCGACGAAAGCGCGTTCCAAGAGATCGTTGTTCTGCGGATCTTCCTTGACCGCCTCGCGCAGATAGACGGAAGCCGCACCCAGATCACGCGAGGCGCCGGCCACGATCGCCGCGAGGTAATTGCCTTCGAGGCTGTCGGCGGGCTCAAGCGATTCGGCGGACCGTGGCGTCGCGCCCTGCGCAGCGGCGGCCACCGGCAAGGCCAGGACCAAAGACAATGCAGCAGCCGTGCCGGAGGCACGCACCTTCTTCAAAAATGTCACGACTGCCATTCTCCCTCGGTCCGCCGCCCCGCTGTTCCGGGGCGCTCTTCCAGCGGACCGTGATCGCTCGCGTAGGGGGGCAAGATGGCGGTTTCCGGGCGAGCGGGCAAGCCGGGCCCGGCGCGAATGCGGCACTTTCGTAGCGACCGCGCAACAGTTGCCGAAAACCCGCTCCCCAAAAGGAGCCATGAAGCAATCGCCAGTCTTCGRCGCGGGATATCCGGGCTATATTCCTGCGACCCGCAGTTCCGGCGGGCGCTCTATTGGGGGTCATTCCAATGAAAAAGATTGTTCTGAGCTTTGCCGCCGTCGCTCTTCTCGCCGGCTTCGTCGCCGGCTGCGCCACCACCGAGGTGAAGGAAGCCCCGAAGGTCGTGCGCAAGGGCTGATCGCCCCTCGCGTAAAACAAAGGGCGCGCCGCGAGGCGCGCCCTTTTCATTTGGGGAAGGCCGACAAGAAGCCTCGCCGAGCGATCACATATTCGCGTAGCCCGGCCCGCCGCCGCCCTCGGGTACCGTCCAGGTGATGTTCTGGGCGGGGTCCTTGATGTCGCAGGTCTTGCAGTGGACGCAGTTCTGCGCGTTGATCACGAAGCGCGGATTGCTTTTCGTCTCCGCGTTCTCATAGACGACCTCGTAGACGCCGGCCGGGCAATAGAGCCGCGCCGGTTCGCCATAGAGCGGAAGGTTCTGCGTGATCGGCACCGACGGATCGGTGAGCTTCAGATGGGCCGGCTGGTCCTCCTCGTGATTGGTCGAGGAGAGGAAGACCGAGGAGAGCTTGTCGAAGGAGATCTTGCCGTCCGGCTTCGGATAGCTGATCGGCTTGACCTCGGCGAGCGGCTTCAGCGTGGCGAAGTCCGGCTTGCCGTGCTTCAGCGTGCCGAAGGGCGACCAGCCGAAAAGCTGGTTCAGCCACATGTCGACGCCGCCGAGCCCGATGCCGATGAGCGTGCCGAATTTCGACCAGAGCGGCTTGACGTTGCGGACCGGCTTCAGATCCTTGCCGATGGCGCTGTCGCGCCAGCTCGTCTCGATCTCGACGACCTCGTCATGCTTGCGGCCCGCCTGCAGCGCCGGCACCAGCTTGTCCGCCGCGAGCATGCCCGACAGGATSGCGTTGTGGCTGCCCTTGATGCGSGGMACGTTGACGAAGCCGGCSGCGCAGCCGATCAGCGCTCCGCCCGGGAAGGTCAGCTTCGGCACCGACTGGTAGCCGCCCTCGGTGATGGCSCGCGAACCATAGGAGAGGCGCTTGGCGCCCTCGAAGACGTCGCGGATCATCGGATGGGTCTTGAAGCGCTGGAACTCGTCGAAGGGCGAGAGCGTCGGGTTCTGGTAGTTCAGATGCACGACGAAGCCGACGGTGACGAGATTGTCGTCGAAATGGTAGAGGAAGGAGCCGCCGCCGGTGCCGTTGTCGAGCGGCCAGCCGAAGGAATGCTGGACGCGGCCCTTGTGGAACTTCTCCGGCTTGACCTGCCAGAGCTCCTTCAGGCCGATGCCGTATTTCTGGGGCTCGCGCCCCTCGTCCAGAGCGAATTTCCTGATCGCGATCTTGGAGAGCGAGCCGCGCGCGCCCTCGCCCAAGAGCGTGTAGCGGCCGCGCAGCTCCATGCCGCGGGTGAAGCGCTCGGAAACCGTGCCGTCCTTGGCGATGCCCATGTCGCCGGTGGCGATGCCCGCGACCGAGCCGTCCTCGTTATAGAGCAGCTCGGCGGCGGCGAAACCGGGATAGATCTCGACGCCGAGCGCCTCGGCACGGGCGGCCAGGAACTTCGTCACCAGCCCGAGCGAGCCGACGAAATTGCCGTGGTTGTTCATCAGCGACGGCATGGCGAAATTCGGCAGGCGGATGCCGCTGGGCTCGGTCAGGAAATAGAAGACGTCTTCCTTGACCTCGGTGGTCAGCGGACGCTCCGGATCGTCGCGCCAGTCCGGCACCAGCCGGTCGAGGCCGATCGGGTCGATGACGGCGCCGGAGAGGATATGGGCGCCGACCTCGGCGCCCTTCTCGACGACGACGACGGAGACGGATTCGTCGAGCTGCTTCAGCCGGATCGCAGCGGCCAGGCCCGCAGGGCCAGCGCCGACGATGACGACGTCATAGTCCATGCTCTCGCGCGGTTCGCTCTGCGCTTCCTTCAGATCCATCCCGTCCTCCGCACGCGAAAACGCGCTGCCCAGATAGTTTATATGTAAACTGTTTTGCCCGTTCGTTCAACGACGGGCGCTGATCAGTCTGGAAACCCTCTATCCAAGCCTATGCTCCATTTTGCAACCGCGAACGCTCGCGAAGTGGCTCGACAGGGTATAGGATGAGCCATGAGCTTCTCCGATGCAGTCTCTCCCGACGAGCCGGGTCCCTACGAGCTCCTGAGCTGGTACGCCGAGATGGGCGTGACCGAGGCGCTCGACGAGGAACCGCACGACCATTTCTCCGCGTCCGCGCCGCCGCCCGCGCAGCGTCCGTTCGCCACCCTGGCCGGGCGCGCTCCCGGAGGCGCCCCGCCACCGGCGAGCCGGCCGATCGCGGCCGCCGCCACCGCTCCCGACGATGCGACGCTGACGGCCCGCGCCCTGGCGCGCGAGGCGCATACGCTCGACGAGCTGAGAGCGGCGCTGGCGACGTTCGAGGGCTGCGCGCTCAAGGCCACGGCCAAGAACCTCGTCTTCGCCGACGGCAATCCGGAAGGCCGCGTGATGATGGTCGGCGAGGCGCCGGGGGCCGATGAGGACAGGCTCGGCCTKCCCTTCGTCGGCCGGTCCGGCCAGYTSCTCGACCGSATGCTGGCGGCGATCGGCCTCACGCGGAAGGACGACGTCTATATCGCCAACCTGCTGCCCTGGCGCCCGCCCGGCAACCGCACGCCGACGCCGCAGGAGGTCGCGATCTGCCTGCCCTTCATCCAGCGTCAGATCGAGCTCGCCAACCCCGAGATCCTGGTCTGCATCGGCGGCCCCTCGGCGCAGGGCCTGCTCGGCTTCAAGGGCATCCTGGCCTCGCGCGGCAAATGGGTCGAGTACGACACCGGCTCGCGCCGCATCCGCGCCATGGCGACGCTGCACCCGGCCTATCTCCTGCGTCAGCCCCTGCAGAAGCGCCTGGTCTGGCGCGACCTGCGCGCACTCAAGACGGCGCTGGAGGCGGAGGCCTGAGCGGTTGTAAACCGCCGCAGTCACCTCGCGTTCAGCCATCGCCCGCAAAGACAGCTTGAGTTCGCCGTCTCTCTTGGCGAGATTGCGAAGAGTTTCGTCGGGGACCTGACCATGCAGTGGGAAGATTACCGCCAGTCCGACAATCTCGAGGACAGGCGGGGAGGTGGCGGTGGCGGCTTCGCCGGCATGCCCGGCGGTCGCGGCGGCATCGGCATCGGCACGATGGTGGTGCTCGGCCTGCTCGGCTGGGCGCTGGGCATCGACCCGCGCCTGCTGATCGGCGGGGCCGAGATGATCGGCGGCATCGGCGGGCGCGAGCAGACGCCGCAGACGCGCCAGTCCTCCGGCCCGCCGCAGGACCAGATGGGCCGCTTCGTCTCGGCCGTGCTGGCGCAGAACGAGGACGTCTGGACCAAGCTGCTGCCGCAGCAGGCCAACACCCGCTACCAGGCACCGCAGCTCGTGCTGTTCTCCGGCGTCAACCGCTCCGGCTGCGGCGTGGCGCAGTCGGCGATGGGGCCGTTCTATTGCCCCAACGACCGCAAGGTCTATCTCGACACCTCCTTCTTCCAGGAAATGCAGCGCAAGCTCGGCGGTGGCGGCGACTTCGCCTATGCCTATGTCATCGCCCACGAGGTCGGGCACCATGTCCAGAACCTGATTGGCATTCTGCCGAAAGCGAATCAGCTCCGCGAGCGCTCCTCCGAGCGCGATGCCAATGCGATCTCGGTCAGGATCGAATTGCAGGCGGACTGCTTCGCCGGCGTCTGGGCCCACAACATCCAGGCGATGGGCCGGCTCGACCAGGGCGATATCGAGGAAGCGATCCGCACGGCCTCGGCCATCGGCGACGACAAGCTGCAGAAGGCGGCTCAAGGCGTGGTCGTGCCTGATTCCTTCACGCATGGCTCCTCGGCGCAGCGGACCAAATGGTTCAACACCGGCTTCCAGTCGGGCTCGATGCAGAGCTGCGATACGTTCAGGAATCAGATCTGACAGAGACAGGAGCGCAAGCCCGATGGCCGGCTTGTGCTCCTGAAGGGACCCCGATCCGGGGCGCCCGATATGAGTGCTCCGGCTAGACCGGCTTCTTCCCCGCGTGATTCGGGGCCGCGAAGGCGCCCAGCCGCTTCGCGTGGGCCTCGACCAGCGAGAGACCGAAGTCCGTCGGCCGCAGCGCCGGTGCGCGGTCGAAGACCGGAAGGCCTGTGCGGGCCGCGAAGAGGCGCTTGCCATAGCAGATCAGGTGCTCGAGCCCCTGCATCACGAAGGTGATGGCCGGCAGCACCTGGGCGTACATCTCCTCGGCCTGCGCCTCCTCTCCGGCGCGGAAGCGCTCATAGATGCGCACGGCATGATCGATGCAGTCGGGTGCCAGGATGAAGCCGGCGCACCCGGCCCGCAGGCTCTCGATCAGTTCCAGGCCGGCGCGGCCGTTGAAGACGGGCACCCGCCCTTCCGTGAGCTGAATGACGCGCTCGATCTCGACGGCCGATCCCTCGCCCTTGAGCAGGCTGATGTTCGGATATTCGCGGGTCAGCACGCGGATATCCTCGGCCGTCAGGCCGCGCCCGAGGAAGGCGGGCGCGTTCTGGATCGCCACGGGGATCGTGCTTTTCTCGGCCACGCGGCCGAAGAAGCGGATGTATTCGCCGGCCGGGAAACTCCCGACCGCCGGCGGCTGCAGGATGACCCAGTCGGCTCCCACATTTTCCGCATGGCGCAATTGGGCGACCTGCTCGGCGACCGAATTGCCTGAGATCGTGAAGGCCAGGGGAACCTGCCCGCCAGTATCCTCCGCCACCCAGTCCATGACGGTGCGACGCTCGCCCTCGGAGAGCTTGGCGACCTCCGTCGCAAGGCCGAGCGCCGCCATGCCATGGACCCCGGCTGCGAGGCACAGCTCCGTCTGCCGCCTCATGGCTGCGCGATCCAGCGCCTCGTTTTCGTCGAACAGCGCATAGGCGATGGCATGGATGCCGTGCAGCGCTGCGGTCTTGCCGGCCGGGATCATGGGGTGCCCCTCCCCGCCCGGGCGAGCCCATCGTCCTGCACGGCATCGATCATCCGACGGCGCGGAGCCAGGACGATGCCCAGCAATCCGCCGATCACCAGAGCGATGGCGACGACCAGGAGCGCGATGTTGAAATTGCCGGTTGCGTCCTTGATCCAGCCGATGACCGGCGGGAGGCCCAGCCCGGCCAGGTTCGCCACCGCATTGATCAGCGCGATCGAGACGGCGGCAGCGATGCCGGAGACGTATTCGGTCGTGACCGCCCAGAAGACCGGGATGGCGGCCCAGTTGAGACCGATCGACAGGGCCAGCAGCAGAAAGGCCACTGTCGGCTGGCCCGCGAGCTGGACGGCGACCGCCAGAACCAGACCGGCCAGGACCAGCGGCAGGCCGAGAYGGAGCGCCCGCTCGCCGCTCGCATCCGAATGGCGCCCGTTGAAGAACATG
>NZ_JBFRDQ010000138.1:0-11387 GCF_052113865.1 Allobosea sp. TAB14
AATCTCGACATCCCGCCGCGTCGGCGGGTCTGGCCGACGCCGAACGGCAAGGCAAATTTCCTCCCGTTGCCGGGATTGGAGGTCAACGACGAGGTTGCGGATCCGGCCATGCTGCGGCTCGCGACGGTCCGTTCGCACGATCAGTTCAACACGACGATCTACAGCTACAACGACCGCTACCGGGGCGTTTACAATGACCGCATGGTCCTCTTCGTGAACACGCAAGACCGCGAGGATCGCGGCCTTGACGAGGGCGCACGCATCGCGCTGGAGACGATCAGCCGCGACGGCATCGCGCGACGTGTCGAAGGTTTGACGATCCTCGACTATCCGATGCCGCGCGGTGCCGTCGCGGGCTACTACCCCGAGCTCAATCCGCTCCTGCCGCTCGATTACTACGACAGGATCAGCGGCACGCCCGCCGCCAAATCCATACCGGTGCGGATGGTCGTAGACTGACCCCGCTCTGCTTTCGGCCAGCCGGCGGCCCTTTGGAGGGCGGCTCCGGGACGACCGTTTCCGTTTCGAGGAGGAAGGACGTTGCTCGACCAGCTCGATCCGGTGATCTTGGCCCGCGCGCAATTCGCGTTCACGGTCTCGTTCCACTTCGTCTTCCCGGCCTTCTCGATCGGGCTGGCGAGCTATCTCATGGTGCTCGAGGCGCTGTGGCTGAGGACGGGGCGAGCCGTCTATGTCGATCTCTATCGCTACTGGCTCAAGATCTTCGCGGTCGTGTTCGGCATGGGCGTGGTCTCGGGCGTGGTGATGTCCTACCAGTTCGGCACCAACTGGTCGGTCTATGCGTTGAAGGCCGGGCCGATCATCGGACCCCTGATGGCCTATGAGGTGCTGACCGCCTTCTTCCTCGAGGCCGGTTTCCTCGGCGTGATGCTGTTCGGCATGAACAAGGTTGGCAAGCGGCTGCATTTCTTCGCAACCTGCATGGTGGCGCTCGGCACCCTGATCTCGGCGACCTGGATCATCTCGGTGAATAGCTGGATGCAGACGCCGGCCGGTTACGCCATCAACGCGAAGGGGCAGTTCGTTCCGGCCGGTTCCTGGCTGCCGATCATCTTCAACCCGAGCTTCCCCTATCGTCTCGTCCACACCGTCATCGCCGCTTACCTGACCACCGCCTTCGTCGTGGGCGGGGTGGGGGCCTGGCACCTGCTGAAGGACCGGACGAATGCCGGCGCCCGCACGATGTTCTCGATGGCGATGTGGATGGCGGCGCTGGTCGCGCCGATCCAGATCCTGGCCGGCGACGCGCACGGGCTCAATACGCTGGAGCATCAGCCAGCCAAGGTTCTGGCGATGGAGGGCGACTATCAGCCGAGTCCCAACGGTGCGCCGCTGATCCTCTTCGGCCTGCCGAGCAACGAGGAAGCGCGGGTACGCTACGAGATTTCGATCCCGCATCTGGGCTCGCTGATCCTGAAGCATGATCCCTTCGCGCCGCTGCCGGGCCTCGTCGATTTCCCGCGCGAAAACTGGCCGCCGGCGCATATCGTGTTCTGGTCGTTCCGGATCATGGTCGCGCTCGGCTTCGCCATGCTCGGCCTCGGCCTCTGGAGCCTGCTCGCGCGGTTCCGCCGCAGGCTCTACGATTGGCCCTGGCTTCATCGCGCGGCCATCCTGATGGGACCGTCCGGCTTCGTCGCGGTAATCGCCGGCTGGGTGACGACCGAAGTCGGGCGCCAGCCCTTCACCGTCTACGGCCTGCTGCGGACAGCGGAATCCCATTCGCCCTTGGCGGCGCCGGCGGTGGCGGCCTCGCTCATCGCGTTCGTCATCGTCTATTTCTTCGCCTTCGGGGCCGGCGTCTATTATCTGCTGCGCCTCATGGGGAAGCCGCCCGGCAGCGGCGAGGCGGCTCCAGCCCCTATGCCGCAGCGCGCGGCGGGCATCACGCCGGCGCCAGGCGTCGTGGCTCCGGCGGGCGCGGGGGAGTGAGCGCCATGGCCAGTATCGATCTCACCATCTTCTGGGCCGGCATCATCGGCTTCGCGGTCATGGCCTATGTCGTGATGGACGGTTTCGACCTCGGTATCGGCATCCTGTTCCCGAGCCTCGCGGTCGGCGACGCGCGCGACCAGGCGATGAATTCGATCGCGCCGGTCTGGGACGGCAACGAGACCTGGCTAGTGCTGGGCGGCGGCGGCCTCTTCGCCGCATTTCCACTCGCTTATGGCATCATCCTGCCGGCGACCTATCCGCTGATGATCGCCATGCTGCTCGGCCTGATCTTCCGGGGTGTCGCCTTCGAGTTCCGCTGGCGTGACCCGCGCCACCGCCCGTTCTGGGATGTTGCCTTCTGCCTTGGCTCCTTTGTCGCCGCCTTCACGCAGGGCGTGACGCTCGGCGCAATCCTGCAGGGCATCCATGTTGAGCGGGATGCCTATGCCGGCGGCTGGCTGGATTGGCTCAGCCCCTTCAGCCTGCTCACCGGACTTGCCGTGGTTATCGGATACGGCCTGCTCGGCGCTACCTGGCTGATCTGGAAGACGGAAGGCTCGAGCCAGCACCATGCTCGCCGGGTCGCCTTTTGGCTGGCTCTGGCGACGCTCACCGCCTTGGCGACCGTCAGCGCAGCCACGCCTTTCCTGGCCTATGACTATTGGCGGCGCTGGTTTGCCATGCCCGGTGTTCTGCTGACGGCGCAGGTGCCGTTGCTGGTCGCGATTTGCGCTGCAACCTTGTTCTGGAGCCTCGGGCGCCGATCGGAAAGATTGCCCTTCCTCATGGCGCTGGCGATTTTCCTGCTAGGCTTTGTCGGCCTGGGGATCAGCATCTACCCCTATATCGTGCCGCGTGCGGTGACGATCTGGGATGCTGCGGCGCCGCTTTCGAGCCAAATCTTCATGCTTCCCGGCGCGCTCGTCATCATCCCCCTCATCCTCGCCTATACGGGCTGGGCCTATTGGGTGTTCCGCGGCAAGGCCGGCGTGCACGGATATCACTGATGACGCCCGGCGCCCCGCTCTGGAAACGGCTCGCCTGGATGGCGGGAATCTGGGCCGCGAGCGTGGCGACGCTCGGCATCGTGAGCGGCGTCATCAAGCTCGCGCTGGCCGGCTGAGCAGGCGACGCGCAACGCCTTTCCTGAATGCCACGCGCAAGGCACAGTGGCGTCGGGTGGCGCCCCCGCCATGCCGGGTCGCGACTTTCATCCCTCACGATCAGCGAGCACGAATATGGAAGCAGGTGCTCCGGGCCGCAATTTGACCACGGACTGGCCGATGCTGCTGGAGGTCTGGCGCCATGATCTCGGCGGGATCACGGTCGGCCAGATTGCACTGGCAGGGCTCATTCTCGCACTCGCGCYTGCGGCCAGACGCCTCGTTGGCCGCGTTCTGCTGACGACCCTGCGTCGCTGGACCATCGGCGATAAGACACCCGCGGGCGAAAACATCCTCGCCGCATTGGCGCCCCCACTGCGCTTCGTGCCGATCCTCATCGCTTTGTTCGCGATTGCCGCTTTCCTCGACCTGCCCGTGGGCGCGAAGGAGGTGCTCGCGGACATCACGCGCTCGCTGGTTGCAGCCACGTTCTTCTGGGCCCTTTTTACCATCGTCGAGCCTGCTTTCTCGCTGCTTCACGGAGACCGCTCGATCTTCAACGAAGCGATGGTCGGTTGGGCGGTGAGGGTGAGCCGGATCGTCCTGCTGTCGCTGGGCGCTGCCGTCGTGCTCGAGATCTGGGGCATCCATGTCGGTCCGATTCTGGCCGGGCTCGGCCTCGTCGGCGTTGCTGTCGCGCTCGGTGCGCAGGATCTGTTCAAGAATCTGATCGCCGGCATCTTCATCATCGGCGAGCAGCGTTTCCAGACCCGCGATTGGATCCTGGTCGACGGCGTGGTCGAAGGCACGGTGGAGACGATTGGGTTGCGGACGACGAAGGTGCGGCGCTTCGACATGGCGCCCGTCTTCGTGCCGAATTCGAAGCTGGCAGATAATGCATTGACCAACTTCTCGCAGATGACCAGCCGACGCATCTCCTGGACGATCGGCCTGGAATACGGCGCCACCGTCGACCAGTTGCGCGAGGTCCGGGACGGCATCGAGGCCTTGATCCGTGACAATCCTGATTTCGCGGCGCCGCCCGAGGCGCCGCTCTTCGTGCGTATCGCCGATTTCGGCGCTTCATCGATCGACCTCATGCTCTACTGCTTCACACGCAGCACTGATTGGGGCGAATGGCTGAAGACCAGGGAAGCGCTCGTCCTCGCCATCAAGGCGCTGGTCGAGAAGGCGGGAACCGGCTTCGCCTTTCCGAGCCAGTCGATCTATGTCGAAAGCTGGCCGACGGGGGAGGAGGCATTTCCCCTCGCGCGAGGGGGCCTGGCCCCCGGCGCCCGGCACGAGCCCGACACGGCCCCGGCCAATCCGGTTCGGGGTACGCAGGTCGCGGAGGGCTGACATGACCGCCATCGTGTCGGATCCGAAGCTGCGACATCGTTCCGCCGGGCGGGGCGTTGTCTATGCGGCGCTCGCCGGCAATGTCGCGGTGGCCGGCACCAAGCTCGTCGCCGCCGCCGTGACCGGCAGTGCCGCCATGTTCAGCGAGTCCGTGCATTCGGTTGTCGATTGCGGCAACGAAGCGTTGCTGCTGTATGGCTATCGCCGCGCTGCGCGACGCCCTGACCTGGTCCACCCGCTGGGTTTCGGCCGGGAACTCTATTTCTGGAGCTTCATCGTCGCGCTGATGCTCTTCGCGCTCGGCGCCGGCGTCTCGATCTATCAGGGCGTGCACCATGTCATGGCGCCGGAACCGATCCAGCATGCCGTGGTCAGCTATGTGGTGCTGGCCCTGTCCTTCCTTTTCGAAGGCACGTCCTGGATCATCGCCTGGCGTGGCTTCGCCAAGGTCAGGGCAGAGGTTCACTTCTGGACGGCGTTTCGCCAGAGCAAGGATCCACCATCCTTCATGGTGCTGTTCGAGGACACGGCGGCGCTCATCGGCATCCTGATCGCGGCTGCGGGCATCTTCGCGGCGCAATGGCTCGACCAGCCGGTCTTCGACGGCATCGCCTCGATCCTGATCGGTCTCGTCCTGGCCGTCGTCGCGATCCTGCTCGCGGTCGAGAGCAAGAGCCTGCTGATCGGGGAGCGCGCGACGCCGGCGCTCGTGGAGGCGATCTGCCGGCTTGCCCAGGAGCAGCCGGGCGTCGTCCACGCCAACAGCGCTCTCACGGCCCAGCTTGCACCGGACCAGGCGATGGTGGCGCTGAGCATCGCGTTCGATCCCGAGATGAAGACCGCGGACATCGAAACCTGCGTGGCCAAGATCGAACACCGTGTCAGGGAAACGCATCCGAACGTTGTGGCTCTGTTCGTCAAGCCGCAAACCGTGCTGCAATTCGAAGCCGCACGAAGCGCGCGGTTCGGGGAAGCAGGGAAAGGCTCCGGGCCGCCTCACGGCTCCGACGGAAAGACCTCACATTCCTGACAAGGAAGCCCAGGCAGTAAGGGGCGCGACTGGAGCGGTGAACGCGCGTCGATAGTTTCTGTTGAGATGACRTTCTCGAAACGACGGAGATGAATTTTCGTCGCAACACGTGCCTGTGCTTCGGACATCCGGCACTCACGCGAATGGGCGGCGACCTGTTCCGGTCATTCTGTCTTCAAAAGCTTGGACAGAATGTCTCTCCTGCCGTGCCCAGATCATACTAACATACTGATCTAGAAAATATTTCACACTGGCACGCCTATTGCGGGAATGTTCGGCACGGTCGTTCACCGGGAAGGACGTACCCATGACGCATATCGACAAAAGCCACGGCGTGATCTTAGCGGACGATATCCGCACCGCCTGGGCGTGGTTCCTCGCGCTGGGGGCCGCGTTCATCGTCCTCGGCCTGATCGCAAGCAGTCATCTGCTGCTCGCCACCATCGTCACCGTCTACTACCTCGGCGCTTCGATGATCATAGCCGGCGTGCTCCAGATCGTTCAGTCCTGCCGGCTGACACGTTGGACCGGCTTCATTCTCTGGCTGCTGAGCGGCCTTCTCTATGTTGTCGCTGGTATCGTGACATTCACGAACCCGGCCTTGGCATCGTCCGCCCTGACCCTGCTTCTGGCGCTGTTCACTGCGGCCTCCGGTATCATGCGGATCTGGCTCGGGGCAGGGGCGATGTCGGAGCGCGGCTGGGGCTGGATCGTCGCCTCCGGCGTTCTCTCGACGGCTGTTGGGCTGATCTTCTTGGTCGGCTGGCCAGTCAACAGCGCGTGGCTGCTGGGCCTGGTCCTGTCGATCGACCTGATCTTTCAGGGCTGCGCCCTCGTCGGGACCGGCGTACGATTGAAGTCGATGAACTGACGCAGCCTATCTCGCGAGCCCGATCGGTTTCGGGTCGCAATATCCCTGACGAGCGGCCGCAAAGGCGGCAGAGCTGGATCGGAGGCGCTGATGATCGGTGGAAATAACAAGGCGAAGGGCGTGAGGGGCGATGCTGGCGAGTCGATCTCCGGCGAGCAGGCTGCCCCCGGCGCTGCAGCGCAGACCGGCGAAGAGAGCAGCGCCGCGGCCGGGGAGGCTGCGCCAGCGCAACCGGAGACCGGCGAGCTGGCGGAGCTCCGCTCCGAAAACGCTGCCCTGAAGGACCGCCTGCTACGGGCACTGGCTGAAACCGAGAATGTGCGACGCCGCGCCGAGCGCGACCTGATCGATGCGCGCCGCTATGCCGTCACGACCTTCGCCCGCGACCTGCTGCCCATCGCCGACAACATGGAGCGCGCCATGGCCAGCGTTCGCACGCAGACGCCGCAGGGCGGCGAAGGCCTCGTCAAGGCGCTGATGGAAGGCGTCGATCTCACCGGGAAGGAGTTGCTGCGCGTCCTGGAGAAGCATGGCGTCCGAAAGCTCTCGCCGGTCGGTGAGCGGTTCGATCCGCATTTTCATGAGGCGCTCTTCGAGGTTCCCGACCCGGCAGTGCCGGAGGGCACGGTCAGTCAGGTCGTCGAGCCCGGCTATTCCATCGGAACACGCCCGCTGCGCCCGGCCAAGGTCGGGGTCGCGCGGGGCGCTCCGTCGGGCAAGGCGATCTCTTGACGTTAGAGCCGAGCCGAAACCGCATTGAAGATCCGGGAGGGTGATTTGATGAAAGGGATAGCGACCATCACCGGTTTCGCGCTCGCCGGATCGGTGCTTCTCGCCGGCCCGTCACTCGCGGCTGGCCTGGCCTGTGGGAAACTCGGCAATCTCGCCACGCCATCGGCAGTCGCGGACATCGATGCGCGGTTGCCCAAGGGGTTCGCGCTGGAGCAGAGCGACCAGCTCGCCGCCGCGATCACTCTGCTGCGGGAGCACGGCCTGTCGTCCGGTAACACCATCGACCATCTGATCGCTTTTTACTGTCCGGCGGTGGCCGCCGAGGCTGGTCTTTCCGATGCCGAGAAGCGGGCACGCGTCATGCGCTTCGCCCAGAAGGCCACGCGCCTCGTCTACGCGCAGAACGATGTCGACGCCGTCATCTATGACGTTCCCCTCAAGCCAGGCGTCGCAGAAGCAGCGACCGAGCGTGCCAGGAAGGAGGGGCTCACTCTGGAGGCCTGGATCGGCCAGATGGTCGAAGCCGCCATTCGCTAGCTCCGGCGTCATGGACATTCTGTCCCGGCGTAACGGGACAGCTTGTCCACCGGAGCGTGGTCTGGCGGATTAAGGTTCTGATATTGCAGGGTATATCGTCTGGCATGTCGGTTGCTGAGGCTGGTTCGGGCTCGCGTTCCCGGATGGCGACGAACGAGGTGATCTCATGGCACAGGAAGCCTCCTCTCCCGGCCAGCCACAGAGCGTTCCGGAGCGCGACTGGCTGGGGCGTGGCATCGGGACGCCGTTTCATGCGCTTCACAGCGAAATGAACCGTCTCTTCGAAGACGTGTTTCATGGCAGGTTGACAAGCAGCGGCCGTCAGGCCGCGCCGATGAGCCCCCTCATGGATGTGTGCGCCAACGACCGGCAGGTTCGCGTCACCATCGAGCTGCCGGGGATCGACAGCAACGACATCGATCTCTCGCTCCCCGGCGACCTTCTCACGGTCCGCGCCGAGAAGAAGGCCGACAGCGTAGATCCCGAGGACAGCTACCATATCGTCGAGCGGCCCTACGGTACGTTCCAGCGAACGGTGAAACTGCCCTGTGCAGTGGTAGGCGATCAGAGCCAGGCACGTTTCGACAACGGCGTTCTGATCGTGACGTTCCCGAGAGCCGGGGGGGCAGGGGCACGCCTCAATATCCCGATTGGCGACGCAGGCAGGCGAGGGAAGGGGTCCGCAACCCCAGCCCCCGCAGGCCCAAGCCCGACGGATGCCGCTAGCTAGGGTGCAGCGAAAAGCGGACACGACAACCAAAGCGCGACAGGGAGCAGAGTGATGTCCAAAGTCATCGGAATTGATCTCGGAACGACGAATTCCTGCGTCGCCGTCATGGACGGCAAGAATGCGCGTGTTATCGAGAATGCCGAAGGTGCGCGGACGACCCCTTCGATCGTGGCGTTTACCTCCGACRGCGAGAGGTTGGTCGGCCAGCCGGCGCGGCGGCAGTCGGTGACAAATCCCACCAACACTATCTTCGCGGTCAAGCGCCTGATCGGTCGTCGCTACGATGATCCGACCGTCGAGAAGGACAAGGCGCTGGTGCCTTACAAGATCGTCAAGGCCGCCAATGGCGACGCTTGGGTCGAGGCCGAGGGCAAGCCCTACTCGCCCTCGCAGATCTCGGCCTTCATCCTGCAGAAGATGAAGGAGACGGCCGAGGCTAATCTCGGCGAGAAGGTCACCCAGGCGGTCATCACGGTTCCCGCCTATTTCAACGACGCCCAGCGCCAGGCGACCAAGGATGCAGGCAAGATCGCCGGCCTCGAGGTGCTGCGCATCATCAACGAGCCGACAGCGGCTGCGCTGGCCTATGGGCTCGACAAGAAGAAGCAGGCGAAGATCGCGGTCTACGACCTCGGCGGCGGCACCTTCGACATCTCGATCCTCGATATCGGGGACGGCGTCTTCGAGGTGAAGTCGACCAATGGCGATACCTTCCTCGGCGGCGAGGACTTCGACATGCGCCTGGTCGAGTATCTCGCGGACGAGTTCAAGAAGGAGCAGGGCATCGACCTGCGCAAGGACAAGCTCGCCCTCCAGCGCCTGAAGGAAGCGGCCGAGAAGGCCAAGATCGAGCTTTCGACCGTGACCCAGACGGACGTCAATCTGCCCTTCGTGACGGCCGATGCATCGGGTCCGAAGCACCTTCTAATCAAAATCTCACGGGCGAAATTCGAGAGCTTGGTCGAGGACCTCGTGCAGCGGACCATCGAGCCTTGCCTCAATGCGCTGAAGGATGCCGGCCTTTCGGCGGGCCAGATCGACGAGGTCGTCCTCGTCGGCGGCATGACCCGCATGCCGAAGATCCAGGAGGTGGTGCAGAAGATCTTCGGCAAGGAGCCGCATAAGGGCGTCAATCCCGACGAGGTCGTCGCCATCGGCGCTGCGATTCAGGCCGGCGTACTGCAGGGCGACGTCAAGGACGTGCTGCTGCTCGACGTGACCCCGCTCTCGCTCGGCCTCGAGACGCTCGGCGGCGTGTTCACGCGTTTRATCGAGCGCAACACCACCGTCCCGGCGAAGAAGAGCCAGGTCTTCTCCACCGCAGAGGATAATCAGAACGCTGTGACGATCCGGGTCTTCCAGGGTGAGCGCGAGATGGCGGCCGACAACAAGTTCCTCGGCCAGTTCGATCTCGTCGGAATAGCCCCGGCCCCGCGGGGCATGCCGCAGATCGAAGTGACTTTCGACATCGACGCCAACGGCATCGTCAACGTCTCGGCGAAGGACAAGGGCACGGGCAAGGAGCAGAGAATCCAGATTCAGGCCTCCGGAGGCCTTTCCGAAGCTGATATCCAGAAGATGGTGAAGGATGCCGAGGCGAACGCCGCCGAGGACAAGAAGCGTCGTGAACTCGTCGAGGCTCGTAACTCCGCCGAGGCTCTGCTGCATGCAACCGAGAAAACCCTTTCGGAGCATGGCGCCAAGCTGCCCGAGCCGGATCGCCGCGGCATCGACGATGCGGCGACCGATCTGCGTGAGGCTGCCAAGGGTGACGACATTGCCGCGATCCAGATGAAGACGAATGCCCTGCAGCAGGCCTCGATGAAGCTCGCCGAGGCCATGCAAACTTCGTCCCAGACCGCCTCCGAAGCCGGAGCCGGCACCGCACATGCCGGAGGCGACGGCGTCGTTGATGCCGAATTCACCGAGATCGGAGACAACGACAAGAAGAAGAGGTGACATCGGGCGGAAACGCGGTTCGACGCGGCCCGGCCAGGGCCTACCATGCGTGGGAGGACGTTATGAAGGACACCGAGCGCAGCGTGCGCGTGACAGTCACGCGCAACGGCCCTTATATCGTAGCAGGTCGGGTCCGGCTTTCCGATCTGACCATCGCGACCGATGCCGCAGGGGTATCGGAGGAGTGGGTCGGGCACGAGCGTCCCGAAGGAAAGGCGACCGTTGCGCTGTGTCGCTGCGGACATTCGAACAGCAAGCCTTTTTGCGACGGCTCCCACGCCAAGGTCGGCTTCGACGGTACCGAAACCGCGAACAGAGCGCCCTATCTCGAACGGGCGCAGGCCTTCAACGGCCCCGAGCTCGCGCTCCTCGATGTCGAGGGGCTCTGCGCCTTCGCGCGCTTCTGCGATGCCAATGGACGGGTCTGGAACGAAGTCGCCGAAACCGGAGATCCCGAGTTACGCGAAACCTTCATCCACCAGGTTCAGAACTGTCCCTCGGGGCGCCTTGTTGCCTGGGACAAGGCCAGGCAGGCCGCACTCGAGCCGCATGTCGAGCCCGCGATCGGCTTCATCGAGGATCCGAGCGAGGGCTGCAGTGGACCGATCTGGCTGCGCGGCGGGATCGCCGTCGTCTCCGCCGATGGCGAGCAGTATGAGGTCCGCCAGCGGGTGACCCTGTGCCGTTGCGGAGGCTCCAGAAACAAGCCTTTCTGCGATGGCACGCATGCCGCTATCAAGTTTCATGCGAAGTGACACAATTCGCTGTGCGTCTCGCTACCGAACAGGCCTTCGGAGTAGCCCGTGAGAAATCCTTACGAGGTTCTGGGTGTCGCCCCGACGGCTTCGGCCGCCGAGATCCAGAGCGCCTATCGCAAGCTGGCGAAAAAGCTGCACCCGGATCTCAACCCCGGCGACAAGGCGGCGGAGGATAAGTTCAAGGAGGTGGCGGCCGCGAACGATCTGCTGAGCGACGCCGACAAGCGCAAGCGCTTCGACGCCGGCGAGATCGACGCCTCCGGGGCGGAACGGCCGCAGCAGCACTTCTACCGGGATTTCGCGACCTCGGACCAGGGCAATCCTTATGCCGATGCGTCGGGCTTCGCCGATT
>NZ_JBFRDQ010000139.1:0-17325 GCF_052113865.1 Allobosea sp. TAB14
GTGTTGTGGATCGATAACGGCGGTCTGGCCAAGGGCGGATACATGGGCATCGACCAAGATCGCTTGGGTACGGTCGGCGATCTCTTACCCCTGAGCATGCGCCCGGTCGGCCTCGTAAAAAGAATAACGGAAGCCTGATCACGCCGTGGCCCGGCCCGCTCCGGTCATCGTCATATTATGGGAAAGCAGCTTCGGGCTTCCGGGTCAAACATCCGGGGACGGGCGTGGAGCTAAGGGCACAGCTTCGCGACGCCGGCGAATGATACTGTCCATGAGACGAGGTTGCGGAACCTTACCGAAGCGGTTCTGGACAAATCGAAGTTGGCTGTCGTCGACGCCGTAGACGAAGCTAACAGCCGACTGCACTACGAGCTTGTTAGCCTCCTTGACCACCGCAGTGCGGGGGGCACGCAACAAGTCATCGAGAAGTGCCACATCGTGAGAGGCGATGAACAGCAGGCGTGGGCTAATCGGCAGAGCCAGATGCCCGCCGCGTTGTACGAGCCCATTCGTCCGAATGACTGGGCGGTCAGAAGTCAGGAAGGTCGGGCCATCGTCCGAACCTTCAAGTACCCGCCAGTGCATGTCGTTGATTTTGCCTCCCGCGCCCGCGTTGTCCACGAGCGAGTAGAGGATTTCAAACTGATGGCGCTCGATCTGAGAGATCGGCCGCGCTGCGAGATACTGCGAGAATGTCTCCGGAGCATCCGAWGATCGCTTCGCCCGGTATTGCGCTTCCAATGCATCGTCTGTACGGCCAAAGTCTTCGCGCCACCACTCCCGAAAGCCCGCGATGTCTTCAGGGCATCGGAGCAGCAGCGACAGCACGAACCGTGTCCACGCTGACCGCGAGTGGCTATCCCACGGGGCGCGATGCCCGTAACGCTCAAGCAGGTCGAGGGAGTCCGCCGCCCAGCCATCAACGGGCTTAAAGAACTTCTCCTCCACCTGCTGGGCGAGTGCCGGCTCGTAACCTTCAAGCTCGTAAAGCCGCTTCTCAAAACCGGCGGCATCGGGCGCGCGCCTTTTTACCGCTATCTCGATGTGTGGCCGAGAGTATTCACAGAGCCTCCCATCGGGGCCCTTCCACCGGCTCAGGTAAAACGCAGGGATGTAGTGATGCTTGATAGGGGGATTGTCGGATTTCGGTCCGGTCATTTGGATTTCTCGGCATGTAGGTGCCGCAAGCTCAAGTCTGCGAACTCGACCTTCCCCACATACTCGGCGAGGTACGGCGGCTCCAATCCGCTCCCGTAGTTGTCGTCAGTTCCCTGACTCGCCCAACCACCAAGCGCCTGCACGACATCCCGAGGGGTCTTCGCGCGTCTCAAGGCGTCCCTGTAGGAGTGCCTGAAGGAGTGGAACGTGATCTTCGCGGTCTTCACGCCGGCCTTGTCGAGGAACCGCGCGAACCACTTTGAGAACTGCGAGTAGTAGCCGTGGGCATCCTTGGCGATTTCGGGGAACAGCCGGGTCCGCTTGGCCTTCCGGGCGTCCTCTACGAACTCCAGAAAGCCGATGCGCTTCAGCTCAGGGTGTAACGGGACATAGCGCCGGCCTGCCGCCGTCTTGATCCTCTTGCGGTCGGCGGTGTCCATATCCGTCGGTAGTTCGTCGCTGAGCAGCAAGACGCTGACACCTTCGATAACCTGCACGTCAGCAACATGGAGCTGGCAAGCCTCGCTGAGTCGGAGGCCATGAAAAAGGGAGAGAAGCGGGACCCAAAAGCGTCCGCGTCTTGGGCGATTTTGGCCGGGCTTAGCGTAGCCGCTCTCGTCGTCCACGCATCCCGTGTAGAGTGGTGACTGAAAGAGCTTCGGCAGGGCATCGGCTGGGAATGAGTCGCGCTTCTTACCGGCTGGGACTGGGTCGTGGACCGACAGGCCCTTTGCGGGGTTCCGCTCGATCCGCCATGTCTCCTGCCCCCAGTTGAAGAGGGCTGCAAGGTTGTTGAGGTAGTTGTTCACGGTGCCTGGGCCGAGCACGGGCGCTCCGTCCTTCGCCCCCAACTCGACCGCCATCAGCAAGGGAGTGTCCGGGTACTTCTTCCGGGCGTTGCTGGGGAGCTTCTGAAGGACATCCCGGACGCGCTCGCAGTCCGCCCGTGTGATGTCGCGAGCCGGCTTGCTGTCCCCGACAATCTCCGCAAGGGCGTCGAAGACGATGCGGTATGTCATCAGGGTCTTGGAGTTCCGGCTTGCTGCTGGGTCGCTCAAATAGGCGTCTATGAGTTCCCGCAGGGTCGGGCCGGTGTCGGCAGTGGTAGGGGCGGGGGGCGTGTCCACGGGGTCCCCGGCTTGCCGCTGAGCGACAGCGTCAAGATGCCTCACAAACTCCCGCAGCATTCTGTTGAGGACCTCGCGATAGACGGGCGCTTCGTGGGCGAGCTTGTGGCCGTTGCTGACCAGCCAGTCATCAAACTCGTCGCGGAAAGGTTCGACATTGCCACGAGCCGCGCTCCTGCGGGCTTCCGGCGACACGATGGCGACGATCTGGTCCTTCGTCTCAAACTCTCGATCTGAGAGCCGCTCGCTTCGGTGCTTCTCGTCCTCTGCCATAAGCTCGTGGAAGTAGGCCGCCGCAATCCCGTCGATTTCCTCGCGAGTCAGACTGGCGTTTGACGGTTCGCTGATTCGCTTCCGATGTTCCGCCATCTCGGCGTCAAAGCGGACGCTTTCCACCCGCACCTTGAGCTTTGCATCAGCAAGCTCCTTCGTGCCGAGCGATTTCCAGCGGTCCCCGGCCTTGAAGAGGTGCTGCAAATCAGCGGGGTACTTGGCTCGAAAATAGTACGTCGTTTCTCGCTTCAGGAGGCGCTCTGGCATCTCGTCTCCGCCCCCGGTGTAGCAGTCCGGTGTAGCAGTTGAGGGATTTTTTCCCTGAGACGCCATGTACTTAGAGCAAAACCAACGAGTTAGCGGTGTGATGGCGGAAGRGGTGGGATTCGAACCCACGGTGGGCTTGCACCCACGGCGGTTTTCAAGACCGCTGCCTTAAACCACTCGGCCACCCTTCCGGTGGCCCGTTCAATGCCGCTCGCCCACAGATTTTGCAAGTGGCCCGGAAGCTGTCCCGTGCACAGCCGGATCGGCTCAAAATCGCGCCGATCCGGCGATTTTCGACCGCTTTCGAGGCCCGGCGACCACCCTGTTCCGAGCGTGGCATAGGCGCAACGTTCCCCCGAAAAAACCAAAGGGTCGGCGGATCGGGTTGACACGTGTCCGTTTTCCGACACTTTTGTGCCCGCTCCAAGGCAGGGGATGGCCCTCCGATGGCGGCGCGTCGCGCTGTCTTCGTTTAACGATCCCTTAATGGAATTAGCCGAAAACTCGGCAAGGTCGCGCTTGCGACTTTGGCCCGGCGCGACGTTTTTGGCTTGAAAGACGGAATGACGGCATGATTCGAGGCGCTCGCTTGTCGACCATGGAAACGTCCTCCGAAGACTCCGGGTCGATCACGGCGCCCTCTGGCTCCATGTCCATTGCGAGACTCGGCTGCGTGGTTCTCGCCGGGCTGCTCGTCGCCAACTGCGCCGGAAACCAGGTTGCCGGTCGCCGCTCCAAGGAAATCGGCGCCTTTCCGCAGTCGAAATACGGCGCCGCCAGCCCGCGCGTCATCGCCGATGGCGAGCCGGTACCGAAGGGCGGGGGGCGCCTGCTGGTCGGAAAAGCCTATTCGGTTGCGGGCAAGCGCTACGTCCCATTCGAAAAGCCCGTCGGCTACAGCGCCGTCGGCACGGCCTCCTGGTATGGCGAGGCTTTTCATGGCCGCCGAACCTCGAACGGCGAAGTCTACGACCGCAACAGCATCACCGCCGCGCACCCGACCATGCCACTCCCGGCCTATGCGCGCGTCACCAACCTCCTCAATAACCGTTCGATCATCGTGCGCGTGAACGACCGCGGACCGTTCCATGGCGGCCGCCTGATGGACGTTTCGCAGAAGACGGCCGAGGCGCTGGCCTTCCGCCATCTCGGCACGGCCCGCATCAAGATGGAATATCTCGGCCAGGCCTCGCTGGCGGGCTCGGACGATAATCTCCTGCTTGCGACGCTGCGCACGGACGGCTCGCCGGCTCCGATCCCCGGAACCAGCGCGCGCACCATGGTCGCGAGCGCGAGCGGGGTGTCGACCACGCGCACGCCGACCCCGGACCTGGACACGCAGCCCGCATTCGAGCCTGAACCGGCCCCGGTCAGCGTGCCGCCAGCCAGCCAGCCGGTCGCGCAGGCTTATGCGCCGCCGCAGCCGCGCGTCGTTACGCCGAGCGACCCCGTCGTCGCCAGCTTGGCCTCGGCGAGTTCGAGGCCGCTGAATACGCCGGTTTCGACGGCTGCGGGTACGCCGGTTCATGCCGCGCCGCTGCCGCCCAACCGTCCGTTCGATCTCGACACCATTGCCAACGCAGCCCGGCCGGTCGCGGTTCCCGCGACCCTGCGTACGACCTTGCCGCCGGTGCGGGGCAATGTCGCAAGCCTGTTCGCCACGCCCGAGAAGGCGCCGGGCGAGCGCTTCTCTGGCAATCACCCGCTGAACCGGCTGGCACCGCAGACGCTGCAATCGCTGGCACGGAATTGACGCTGGCCCGGCTTGACCTCGGCCGGGGCGCTCTGCTTCAGATCGGAGTATGAGCGCAACGTTTGACCCGACATCGCAAGGCAGGCCGTTCCCCCTCGCGGGAAGGTTTCTGCGCGGGTTGGCGCTGCTGCTTCTCGTCTTCGTCGCGGCCCCCGAAGTGCGAGCCCAGAATTTCCAATCGCAGGCGGCCTTCGCCTTCCTGCTCGATTCCGACAGCGGCGCGGTTCTCTACGAGAAGTCGGCCGACGATCCGATGGTGCCGGCCAGCATGGCCAAGATCGCGACCGCGCTCGTCGCCTTCCAGGAGATCGGGGCAGGGCGGCTCAATCTCGATAGCGAGATCGGCATTTCCGAGAATGCCTGGCGCAAGGGCGGCGCCCCGGCGCGCGGCACGACGATGTTCGCGATGGTGCGCAGCCGGATCAAGCTCTCCGACATCCTGCAGGGGCTGATCGTCCAGGCGGGCAACGATGCGGCCATTGCGCTGGCCGAAGCGATCGCCGGCGACGAGGCGACCTTCGGCCGCGTCATGACCGAGCGGGTGAGGGCGCTCGGCCTGACGAAATCCGTCTTCCGCAACGCGACCGGCATGCCCGATCCCGAACAGCGGGTCACGGCGCGCGAGCTCGCGCTGTTGGCGAACCACATCGTCAAGACCTACCCCGAGCTCTACAAAATCTTCGGCCAGAAGGAATTCACCTGGAACAAGATCCGCCAGGTCAACCGCAATCCGCTGCTGACGATGGAGATCGGTGCGGATGGATTGCAGACTGGCGATCTGGAGGAATCCGGCTACGGGCTGGTCGGCTCGGCCATCGAGAACGGCCAGCGGCTGATCGTCGTGGTGAACGGGCTCAAGAACGGGCGGGACCGCGCCGCCGAGGCCCGCAAGCTGCTCGAATGGGGTTTTCGCGCCTTTGAGAGGCGCCAGCTCTTCGCCGATGGCGAGGTGATCGGCGAGGCAAGCGTCTATGGCGGCGAGAAGGGCCGCATCGCCCTGCGGACCAAGGGCGCGGTCAGCCTGCTGTTGCCGCGTGGCACGGGCGAGCGCCTCTCGGCCCGGATCGTCTATCAGGGCCCCTTGAACGTGCCGGTGCAGGAAGGCGCCGCGGTGGCGCAGCTCGTCGTCTCGCGCGGCGATGTGAAGACGCTGGAGGTTCCGCTCTACGCCGCGGAGACGGTCAAGGCGGGGAGTTTGCAGAGCCGGGCGCTCGATGCCTTGCTCGAAGTCTCGACCGGCTGGGTTCGTCAGGCGCTCGCCCGGATCACGCGGTCCTGACGTGCGGCACGGTCATTTCATCACGCTCGAAGGCGGCGAGGGCGCCGGCAAGTCGACGCTGGCGAGGACGCTGGCGCAGAGGCTGCGCGATGGCGGCGCGAGCGTCGTCACGACGCGCGAGCCCGGCGGCTCGCCAAAGGCGGAAGCCATCCGCGAGGCCATCCTGGCCGGCCGCATCAAGCAATACGGCGCCTTTGCCGAGGCGCTGATGTTCTCGGCGGCACGGATCGACCATATCGACCGCCTGATCCGCCCGGCTCTGGCGCAGGGCAACTGGGTGATCTGCGATCGCTTCATCGATTCGACCCGCGTCTATCAGGGCGTCCTCGGCGATATCGACGCGAGTTTGCTCGGCGAGCTCGAACAGGTCACCATCGACGGGCTGATGCCCGAATTGACGCTGATCCTCGATCTCGATCCCGAAATCGGTCTCGCCCGCGCCGCCAAGCGTCGCAGCCCCGGCGAGAGCGTCGATCGTTTCGAAGGCGAGGCGCTCGCCTTTCATCGCAAGCTCCGCGGGGCCTATCTGGACATCGCCGGGCGCGAGCCGCAACGTCCCGTAGCGACAGCCTCGCCATGCCGGAGAACGACCCGGCGACGCGGCGCGTCATGGCCCGCTCGCATCYGGATCTGCATCTGCTGCGCCGCAGCCTGAAGCCGGACGGCAAGAGCTACACCAGCAACATCCCCGTCGACGCGGCTCGCCGCGTCATCGACCGCTTCGGCGCCAGCGCGGCGGAAGGCGGCTGGCGCATCTGCATCGTCGATTCCGCCCAGGATATGGACCGGCCGACCGCGAACGCCCTGCTGAAACTGCTGGAAGAGCCGCCGCCAAGGGCGCTGTTCCTCATCGTCGCCCATGCGCCGGGCCGGCTGCTGCCAACGATCCGTTCGCGCTGCCGGCTCCTGAGCTTCGAGCCTTTGCCGGCCGAGCAGGTGCTCGAGGCCGGGAGCATCGCCCTGGAGCGCATGGAGACGCCGTTCGACGCGTCGGCCCTGCTGCGGGCGTCCCATCTCGCGGAAGGCTCGGTAAGGCGCGCCCTGACCTATGTCGATCCCGAGACGCTGGCGCTGGTCGAGGCGGTGCGGGCACGGCTCGATGCCTTGCCGCAGATCGACCTTGCCGCGCTGCTGGCGCTGGCCGAGGATGTCGCCGGCAAGGCCGGCGAGCGCGACTTCGCCGTAATGATCGAGACGGTGCAGGGCTGGCTCTCCGACCATCTCCACGCGCATGCTGCGGCGCAACCGGCGCGCCTTGCACCGTTGGCGGAGGTATGGGAAAAGCTGGAACGTTCGGCGCGCGAGGTCGAGACCTATAATCTCGACCGCCGCCCGCTGGTGATGTCGATGTTTCATGATCTGTCGGCTGCGGTTTCCCGCTCGCGCGCAGCGTGAAGCGAAGCTCTCGGACAGATGATGGCCACGGCCCCGAAATTCTACCTGACGACCGCGATCCACTATACCAACGGGCCGCCGCATATCGGCCACGCCTATGAGATGGTGGCGGCGGACGCGATCGCGCGCTTCAAGCGGCTCGACGGCTACGACGTCTTCGCCATGACCGGCACCGACGAGCACGGCCAGAAGGTGCAGCGCACGGCCGCTCAGAACGGTCTTTCGCCGAAGGCGTTCGTTGATGGGATCGCGGCCCGCTTCCACGAGATGGAGCAGGCGCTCGGCTGTTCCTTCGACCGTTTCATCCGCACCACCGATCCTGACCACAAGATCTCGACCGACGAGCTCTGGCGCCGGATGGAGGCCAATGGCGATATCTATCTCGCCAAATATTCCGGCTGGTATTCCGTCCGCGACGAAGCCTTCTACGGCGAGGAGGAGACGACCCTCCAGCCCGACGGCACGCGGCTGGGCGGGCAGGGGACCCCGGTGGAGTGGGTCGAGGAGGAGAGCTATTTCTTCCGCCTCGCCAAATACCAGGACGCGCTGCTGAAGCTTTATGCGGACGTGCCGGACTTCGTCTCGCCCGAGACGCGGAAGAACGAAGTCGTCTCCTTCGTCAAAGGCGGGCTCGAGGATCTCTCGATCAGCCGCACATCCTTCGACTGGGGACTGCCCGTTCCGGGCGACCCGAAGCATGTCATGTATGTCTGGGTCGACGCGCTCAACAACTACCTGACCGGAACGGGCTTTCCCGATCCGGCGAGCCCGCGCGCCCATTACTGGCCGGCCGACGTCCACATCATCGGCAAGGACATCGTGCGCTTCCACACGGTCTATTGGCCGGCCTTCCTGATGTCGGCAGGGCTGCCGCTGCCCAAGCGCGTCTTCGGCCACGGCTTCTTGCTGAACAAGGGCACCAAGATGTCGAAGTCGCTCGGCAATGTGGTCGATCCGTTCGACCTCGCCGMGACCTATGGCGTCGACCAGCTGCGSTATTTCTTCCTGCGCGAGGTCTCYTTCGGCCAGGACGGCAACTACAGCCAYGASGCCATCRTYGGGCGCATCAATGCCGAYCTMGCCAAYGATCTCGGCAATCTSGCGCARCGCTCGCTCTCGATGATCGCCAAGAACTGCGAGGGCAAGGTGCCGCCTTGCGGGGCGCTGACCGAGGCCGACGACGCGATGCTCGCCATGGCCGACGGCGCGCTCGCCAGGGCGCGCGAGGCGATGAAGGATTTCGCCCTGCACAGCCTGCTCGCCGAGATCTGGGCCGTGGTGGCGGAGGCGAACCGCTATTTCGCCGCCAACGAGCCCTGGCGCCTGACCAAGACCGATCCGGGCCGCCGCGACACCGTGCTCTATGTCACGATTGAGGTGATCCGGCAGGTCGCGATCCTGGTGCAGCCGGTGATGCCGGTGGCCGCAGGCAAATTGCTCGACCTGCTTGGCGTTCCGGCTGAGGCGCGCAGCTTCGCGGCACTCGGCAAGGCCGGTCGTCTGGACAGCGGGACAGCGTTGCCGCCGCCGAGCGCGGTCTTCCCGCGCTATGTCGAGCCCGAGGATGGTCAGGCCGCGTGATGCTGATCGATACGCATTGCCATCTCGACTTTCCGGATTTCGCCGAGGACCTGCCGGCCTATGTCGCGCGGGCCGAGGCCGCCGGCGTCGGCCRGATGGTGACGATCTCGACGCGGGTGGCGCGTTTCGCGGACTATGCCGGAATCGCCGAGCGCTTTCCCTCGGTCTGGTTCTCGGTCGGCACCCATCCGCATCAGGCGCATGAGGAGCTCGACGTCACGGCCGAACGGCTCGTCGAGCTGTCCCGTCATTCGCGCTGCGTCGCCATCGGCGAAGCCGGGCTCGACTACCACTACGATTCGAGCCCGCGCGAGGCGCAGGCGCAGGGGTTGCGCACGCATATCGCCGCGGCGCGCATGACGCAGTTGCCGCTCGTCATCCATTCGCGCGAGGCCGATGACGACATGGCGGCGATCCTGCGCGAGGAAATGGGGAAGGGCGCCTTCCCCGCCATCCTGCATTGTTTCACCGCCGGCGAAGCGCTGGCGATGACCGGCGTCGAGCTCGGCCTCTACGTCTCCTTTTCCGGCATCCTGACCTTCAAGACCTCCGAGAGTCTGCGCCGGATCGCCCGCATGGTTCCGCGCGAGCGGCTGCTGGTCGAGACGGACGCGCCCTATCTTGCGCCCGTGCCGTTCAGAGGTAAGCGTAACCAGCCCGCTTATGTCGTTGAGACAGCGAAGGTTTTGGCCGATACGATCGGCGTCGACTTCGACGAGGCGGCCCGGATCACCACGGAAAACGCGCAGCGTTGCTATTGGAAGATGGATCACGCCGCGCCCGTGGCGCAGGTCGCCTGATCCGGCCATGACGCTGACGGTCACGATCCTCGGCTGCGGCTCCTCCGGCGGTGTGCCGCGGCCCGGCTCCGGCTGGGGCGCCTGCGATCCTGCCGATCCGAAGAACCGCCGCCGGCGCTGCTCGATCCTGGTGACGCGTTCCGGTCCGGACGGCACGACGCGGGTGCTGGTCGATACGTCGCCGGATCTGCGCGAGCAGCTTCTCTCGGCCGAGGTTCCGGCGCTCGACGGCGTGCTGATGACGCATGACCACGCCGACCATACCCACGGCATCGACGATTTGCGCGCGCTGGTCCTCCACATGCACCGCCGCATCCCCATCTATGCCGACAAGCCGACGCAGGCTTCGCTGCATGGACGCTTCGGCTATCTCTTCGAGATGCCGCCGGGCAGCTACTATCCGCCGATCCTCGATCTGAATGAGATCAGCCCCGGGCGCAGCCGGACGATCGACGGCGCCGGAGGCCCGATCGAGGCGCTGCCGTTCCGCGTCGAGCACGGGCCGAATTACGAAGCGCTCGGCTTCCGTTTCGGCGATCTGGCTTATCTGCCGGATGTCAGCCTGATCCCGCAGGCCGCCCTGGAGGCCATGGCGGGGCTTGATGTGCTGATCCTCGATTGCTTGCGCGAGACGCCGCATCCGAGCCATTTCCATCTCGCGCAATCGCTTGAGACGATCGCAGCGTTGAAGCCAAAGCGCGCGATCCTGACGAACCTCCATGCCGATCTCGATTATGCGAGCCTGTCCAAACGTTTGGAGGGAAATATCGAGGTTGCGTATGATGGACTGATCATCGAGACACGGGCCTGACGATCCTGCTTGGCCGCGTTTCGGCATCAGTTTTTGTTCCAGATCGAGCGGTTTCGGCAACTGTTGCACTTCGATACTCTCGTAAGTGCAATGTCTTACGTGTAACTTGAAGAATTCTGCAGTTGCAGCTTCATGCAACAACGGTCTGTTGCATAACGCAAATTTGAAAAGGCAACACACGAGGATCTGTTGCAAAAAACAACGATCGACGTGTTGCATTGTGAAGCTATTGGCGAGTGCCTGTGCACAGGAATGGGCCGGCGCGCCCTAAAACTGGCGCTGTAGCCGGCCTATTCCTGTGTGCCGGCACGCATCCAACTATCTTCAGCTTCCATGGCTTCAAGGAGGGCTGCGACCTTCACCGTGGCGAAATGGCAGAAGGTGTCCGAGACCGCATAGGGCAGGACAATCATATCGCCGTGGCGCATCGCGCCGCAGGTGTAGACGACGTTGGGAACATAGCCTTCCCGCTCCGAGGGCTCGGGCTGAACGAACGGCTCGCGCAGGCGAGCCAGCACTTTCGACGGGTCCGCCTTGTCGAGCAGAACGGCGCCGATCGTGTATTTCCGCACCGCCCCGACGCCGTGGATCAGGAGCAGCCAGCCTTCGTCGAGCTCGATGGGCGAGCCGCAGGTACCGATCTGCACGAACTCCCACGGGAATTGCGGCTTCAGGATCGCGACCCCACCGTCCCAGACCAGAAGGTCGTCCGAATAGATCAGGTGGAGATTTTCATTGTCCTGCCGGGAGATCATCGCATAGCGGCCGCCGAGCTTGCGCGGAAAGAGCGCCATGCCTTTGTTCACGGCGGCGGAGCCGCGCAGCGGCGACAGCCGGAACGACAGGAAGTCGCGGGTCTCGATCAGTTCCGAGCGGATCGACCTGCCGTCATAGGCGGTATAGGTGGCGCGATAGATCGTCTCGCCGCTTTCCTCGAACGCGACGAAGCGCGCATCCTCGATGCCGTTCGACTGGGACGCGGTCACGGGAAAGATCACCCGCTCGCTGATGTCGCTATCGGCCGCGAAGACGACCTCGACGTCCTCGCCATCGAGGCGCGCCATCCGGTTGCGCAAGGTTGCGATCGTCGCCAGGCGCGAGGTCGGAGCGACGCTGACGTCGCCATTGGCCGCGATCGATCCCGCGCGGAACGTCAGGGACGAGATATGTCCTTCTCCGACGGCGCGGACGCTCAGGATGAAGCGGAGCCCGCCGGCGGGAGCGTCGGACTGGTCGGGATGCAGCACGATGCTCGGATTGAAGAGTGCCGCCGCCTCGAACGAATACTCATGCATGAAATAGGAGCCGACCAACTGGCGCTGGACCTTCGTGAAGGTACCGTGGGCGGCAAAGGCACCCTCCATCTCGTCGGCGCGTGCCTCGAACCTCTCCAGCAGATTGCGGTGCCGACCGTTGAAGTTCTCGAGCACCTCGCCCAACAGGCTCGCAGCCGCCTCCGGGGCGAGAGACAGAACCCGGTCGACGATATGGTTCGCCTTGGCTTTTTCGGCGGCACCGAAATCCCTGGGCTCGCCCGCCGGGCCGAACCGGCGCACGACGACCCTCGAGGGATCTGGATGCAGGTACAAAGCCTGCCTGTTCAGGAAACTGGGCTGGGACAAGATGTCCGCCGATCTGTTTGTGCAAGGTCGCCGAAGGCTCAGGCGTGCAAGACCCGAAGCGGCGCCAGTTTCGGTCGATCCCCGCTGACGCGGGCAAGCTGGCGAATCTCGGCGAGGCTGATCAGATAGGATACCACGGATTCGCCGCCGCGGTTCTCATTTGGCCGATCACGATGCAGGCCGTCGCGGCAGGCGCCGGTATCGAGGTCGACCAGCGACGATGAGAGATCGTTGTCGCCCAGGAACCAGGCAAAGGCCCGCGCGGCTTCGATGCGCCATTGCGGATCGCCATCGGCGCGCCAGGCGGCGAGGCAGGCGGAAATCGCCGCCGTCGCCTCCAGCGGCTGCTGGTCGAAAGCCTTCGGTGCGCTGCGCTTGTCGCCGAAGCTCTCTGAGCCGACCGGCCTGAACAGGCCTGCCGGATTCGTCTGGAGATACGTGAGCCAGCGCAGAGAGCGCAGGCCGGCCTCGACATAGGCCGGCACCTTCATCGACAATCCCGTCGTGATCAGGGCTTGAGGCAGGCGCGCATTGTCATAGGAAAGCCCGTCCTCGAACCAGACCCAATCCGGCGTCTCGACCTTTGAGATCAGGCCGAGGAGGCGGTCGGCGAGGGCCGTCCGCAACGAGACCGCAGCCGCGGTGGTGCAATGGGCATCGAGGCCGAGCAGGGCAAAGGCCCAGGCGCGCGGCGAGGTGAAGCTCTCGATGACGGGCAGGGCCTCGCCGAACAGGGCCGCAGCCCAACGTCGCCGCGAAACGCTCGCATCGTCGCGCGCGCAAACGCCGAGCGCCCAGAGCGTGCGGCCATGACTGTCTTCCGACCCGGCCTCCTCGAGCCATTGCCGGCTGAAGCTCATGAAGTTGCGGAAGCGCCGTCGATCGGGATTCCAGGCATGCTGGACGAAGGAGGCGAAGCGCGCCGTGAGCGCGTCCGGCAGATGCGCCTCACCGGCGCCGCTCAGAACGCTGGCGAGGAGCAGGGCGCGGGCATTGTCGTCGACGCAATAGCCATGCGCGCGATCCGGCACGGAATGGACGGCGTGCTGGAACAGGCCGGTATCGTCGCACATGCAGAGGAGGTGGCCGGTTTGCATCTCGGGCGGCGCTACGATTGCGGGCAGGAGCCTCGGCTCGCCATGATCAGCGATGACGCTCAGCACGCGACCCCGGCGCGCTGTCTCGAAAGCGGCGAGATAGCGCTTCGCAGTCCGCTCCCAGGTCATCGAGCGGCTGCTCGCATAGGCACGCAGCCTCATGGCCTGGCGCCGGGGCGCATCGGTCAGCAGACCCGCGATCTCGTTGCCGATGGCAACGACGTCGCCGAAGGGCACGAGGATGCCGCGCCCGTCGGCGAGCAATTCCCTGGCGTGCCAATAGGGTGTCGAAACCACGGCCTTGCCGAGCCCGAAACTGTAGGCCAGCGTGCCGGATGTCATCTGCGCCTCGTTGAGATAGGGCGTGACATAGACATCGCACATCGAGATGAAGCTGAGCAGCCGCGCCTGATCGACGAACTGGTTGAGGAAGACGACGTGGTCCTCGACACCGAGCTCGCGAACACGCGCCATCAGGCTCTCCCGATAGGCCTCGCCATGCTCGCGAACSAGATTGGGATGCGTYGCRCCCAGAACSACATAGAYCGCRTCRGGGCGRCGCCKCAGGATCGAGGGCATCGCGTCGATCATCACCTCGATGCCCTTGTTGGGTGACAAAAGGCCGAAGGTCAGGATGACGGAGTGATCGGCGAACCCCAGTCGTTCCTTGGCTTCGTCGGGCTCGACAAAGGCGAATTCGGGAATGCCGTGCGCGATGACCTCGATCTTGTCCGCCGGCAGCCGGTAGACGGCTCGCAGCAGGTCGCGCGCCTTTTCGGCCATGACGACCACGCGCGCCGAGGCATCGACGATCCGCTCCATCACGTTGCGCTGCAGTGCGGTCGGCTCGGACAGCACGGTATGGAGCGTGGTCACGACGGGCATCGTCAGGCGCGACAGCAGCGCCATGATGTGCCCTCCGGCCTCACCGCCGAAGATGCCGAACTCGTGCTGGAGGGAGACGACATCGAAGCGGCCCTCGTTCAAGAAATCGGCTGCACGCGCATAGTCTTCGAGCCGCTGGTCGGAAATCTGGCAGTGCACGGAAAACGGATAGTCGTAGCCCTCGCCATCGTCATTCATGGCGACGATGGAGGTGTCGACATCGGAGGATGCGATCGCCTGCTGCAGATCCGTGGTGAAGGTCGCGATCCCGCAGCGGCGGGGCAGCGAGTTGCCGATGAAGGCGATGCGTTTGGTCGGGCTCATGATCGTGCCTCCGTGGACGGAACTGGCGAACTCGCAACGGCCTGTGGCGGCCCGGTCGGCGGAGAAACCGTCTCGCGGAACCGGGGCATGCCCTCCCCGTCGACCCGTTGCAGGAGATCGCGGTTGGGCGTTGCGGCGTCATAGGCGACGAGGCAGGACAGGCCGGCTTCGCCCGGCGCGATGCGCGCGGCCTGCGCCTCGATGAAACAGCATTGGCCAACGCCGATTTCGAACGCGCCGATCCTGGCGTCGCCGGCGATGGCAGCCAGCCAGGTCTCGCACCGGACATCGAGCTCCCAGATCGATCCGGCAGGCAGGTCGATCCGCTCGAAGACGAAATAGGGATTTGCGACGAGCAGGGTCCGGACGCCGCTCAGGCGCCGTGCCGGCGCGGTGCGTTCCGCAGGCCCGGCATAAGCCACGGCAACGCCCTGCTCGATATGAAGGTCGCGGGCACGGCCATGATCGAAGAGACGGAACGTCGTGTCGCTGCGCTGCTGGATCTCGGCGAGCACGAGGCCTGCGCCGATCGCGTGGATCGTCCCGGCCGGGACGGCGATGATCTCGCCTGCGGCCGGCTTGTGCCATGCGACGAGCTGGGCGATCGAGCCATCCGCAATGGCCGCCCGCAATTGCTCCGGATTGACGGCAGCCTCGAGACCGACTCCGACCGCCGCGTCGGATGCAGCGGACAGGATGTACCAGGCTTCCGTTTTCCCGCRCGGCAGCCCCATCGCATGGGCGGCGGCATCGTCCGGATGTACCTGAATCGACAAAGCCTCCTCCGTGAACAGGAGCTTGAGCAGCAGGGCCGGTTCCGGTGCGTGCTTGTCGCAGCGCTGGAACCGGAGTTCGCCGATCGGAATGCCGGGATGCCCGGTTCCGCTCCAGGGAAGCAGGTCGGTCGATCCCCAGGGCTTGGGGATCAGTTCCATGCAGGCTTGTTCGAGCGCCATGATAGGGCTCCTGGTTCGTGCGGCCGGCCATCGACGACGGATCGTCCCACGCCGGTCTTGGGTAGCGGCCGTTCGCTGGCGCCGGCGCGAGCGATCGCCTATCGCAAGCGGCCTCGGCTGGCTGGCGCGGCTCGGAAGGACGCCAGCCGCACTCCTGGTTTTGGAGCAATCTTACGAGCGATCGGATCGATCCGGTCGTTCGACTCGGGATCGAAACGCGCGATGGCGGAGTGACGCATCGCGTTCCTCCGCCGCGCATATCGCATGTGCCGGCGCTGCGGAGGCTGTCGCGCGGGCCTCCACACCGGAATGCTTCAAGCGCTGAGGTCAGCCTCCAACGCGCTGGCCAGTTCGCCCGGGCTCACCGCGAACACCTGTGAGCTGCCCGACGAAGACAGCGACGGCGTGTGCAGCATGGTGGCGATCTGGCGATAGGCCAGGAACGAGGCGGCTGGAATCTCCTCCTCGTCGACCACCACGCGGTAGGTGCCGGCAGGCTGCGTATGGTCCAACACGCTCAGCMTGAACGGCTTCCTGAATGTGACCATGGTTTCCCGGCTGCGGGTATTCATGTCAGCTCTTCTTCTTCGGTTTTCCCGCGAGTTCGAGCGCTACTGGCAGGCCCTTTGCGGACACGGGCACTGCCGCCGCTTCCTTTTTCTTCTTGGGCTTCTTGGCCTCTCGATTGCCGCGCGTCTGTCCCTTGGCCATATGAAACTCCTCTTGCGGAGCAGGAGGCGACATGATCGCCACCATCTCCGCGCTGCTCACGCGGAATGGCTCGTGATCGTGAGCGATGTCGCTGCGTGCGGCTGTCGCCGATCGTCTCAGGTCCTGGCCGTGCCGAGCGTTTCGGCGCAGGCCTTGGCGACGGCAGCGTCCGGCGACGGGCTGCCGATCATCGTGGCCCAGCCGCCCTTGGCGATGAAATCGCCCTGGCTCCACGAACTGATCTTCTTCAGCTCGGCAAGGGCGGCATCGGCATTGGGCTGCTTTTGGAAGTTGCTCACGCAGATCGGAGACAAGGCCGCGACAACGGCATTCTCGGCCCTGAGCTTCGCCAAGCGTTCGCTCGACGACGCCGTCGACCAGCCACCCCAGGTGAATCCGACAACGGCAAGGGCAATCGCGCCACCAACGGCACCCCAGATGGCAGGCTTGGTTTGCAAGGGGATTTTCATGGAAAACCCTTCCGATTTGCGGAATGAAAATCTTCCGTTAAATAATATAGCACGGAAACAGAAAATAATTCAGGTTATTTTTCTCACCAAGGCGAGGTCGAATATCAATTTTATTTCACGCATTATATGAGTTTATGACGCTGGAAATTCCAATTAATATTCAGTTAGTTCAGACTATTCATTTACAAATCTCTACTCATTTGAGATGAGGCGTTTGATCGTCTGCTGCGCCTCTTTTTTCTGCGAACTGAAGGCACAACCTGCAGATGCCTCGAAGAGAGGTTTCCACTTCGTCGGCAAGGGGCCTTTGATATCCGCCAGGGGACTGGGAACCGGCGACAATTTACCAAGCACGAGGATCGCCATCGACAGGCGGCGGCGAAGGCGCCTGAGGGCATACTTCATGTGAGCGGCGTTGTGCGGCCCGATATAGCATAGGCAGATCAGTGCCGGACCGCGCTCGGCAAGGCGCTCCATGCCGGGAGCCAACAGCGCGGTTGGAGGTAACGCTTCGGCCGCCAGTCCATGCTTCTCTAGGATTTGGCCCAGCATCAGCGCGGTCGCCTCATCGAGTTGCGATTGCGCGCCGACGGCCTGAGCCTGCCACGAGTTCGAATTCGTTTCCTTGTCCAGCAGGCAATCAACGTGACACCACCGGGAAAGAGCTCCGCAGCCGGTGCGTGTCGCCCGTCATGCGTGGCAGGCGCGGCTTATTCCGTAATCAGCTGCGCCTCGGTTGGCGGGCCCGGGTGAAGCATTTTCGCGTGAAGGCGTGCGTTTTTTTTCACACTGCGGGAGCCGACTATGAAGGAGCAC
>NZ_JBFRDQ010000140.1:0-11262 GCF_052113865.1 Allobosea sp. TAB14
CGGCACCGGCGCCGTGGTCGATAAGATGGGGCCGGTGATGGGGCTGAGCTTCGAGGCGCCGGGCGAGCCGACGCTCTACTGGTGCGGCGACAGCGTGCTCTATCCGCCGCTGCGCGATGCCGCGGCGGCGACGGGACCTGACGTCATCGTCACGCATTCCTGCGGGGCGATGTGGGACAACACGCTGATCGTGATGGACGACGAGCAGACGCTCGATCTTGCCGAAGCATTCCCGCGGGCGACAATGATCGCGACGCATATGGAAGCGCTGGACCACGCCACCGTCAGTCGCACAGCGTTGCGCAAGGCGGCGAAAGAACGCGGCGTCGACACGCGGCGCCTGCGAATCCCCGCTGACGGCGAGACGATCGAACTCGGCGTGCCGGCGCTGGTTTGAGCCGCTCAAATACGCGTGTCATCCCGGCTCTTCGCTTCGCTCCGGCCGGGATGACACGCGATTTAAAACGGAAGGGGTCTATTCCCCCGCCTTCAACTGCTTGGCGTAGATGTCCTTGTATTGCTCGCGCAGCAGGTTCTTCTGGACCTTGCCCATGGTGTTGCGCGGCAGCTCCGCCACCACGAAGACCTGCTTGGGCTGCTTGAACTTGGCGAGACGCTGCTCCAGCGCCCCGGCGATGCCCTTCGCGGTGATCTCGGCGCCCGGCTTGCAGACCACGACCGCCGTGACCCCCTCGCCGAAATCGGGATGCGGCACGCCGATGACCGCGCTCTCGATCACGCCCGGCATCTCGTCGATCTCGGTCTCGACTTCCTTCGGATAGACGTTGTAGCCGCCGGTGATGATCAGGTCCTTGCCGCGCCCGACGATGTGGACGTAGCCGGCGGGATCGATCTTGCCGAGATCGCCGGTGATGAAGAAGCCGTCGGCCTTAAACTCGGCCGCGGTCTTCTCGGGGTTGCGCCAATAGCCCTTGAAGACGTTGGGGCCCTTGACCTCGATCATGCCGATCTCGTCGCGGGCGATTTCCTTGCCCGTCTCGGGATCGGTCACGCGCGCCGAAACGCCYGGCAGCGGGAARCCGACCGTGCCGGCRACRCGMTCSCCCTCATAGGGGTTCGAGGTGTTCATGTTGGTTTCAGTCATGCCGTAGCGCTCGAGGATGGCGTGGCCCGTGCGCTCGCGCCATTCACGATGCGTCTCGGCCAGCAGCGGCGCCGAGCCAGAGACGAAGAGGCGCATATGCTTCGTCGCCTCCCGGGTCAGCCGCGCATCCTGCAGCAACCGGACATAGAAGGTCGGCACGCCCATCATGCTGGTCGCCTGGGGCAGGTGCTTGAAGACCTGATCGGGATCGAATTTCGGCAGCAGGATCATCGCGGAGCCGGAGAGCAGCACCACATTGGTCGCGACGAAGAGGCCGTGGGTGTGGAAGATCGGCAGCGCGTGCAGCAGCACGTCGTCCTTGGTGAAGCGCCAATAGTCGACCAGGGTCAGCGCATTGGACGACAGATTGTCGTGGCTGAGCATCGCGCCCTTCGAGCGCCCGGTCGTCCCGGAGGTGTAGAGGATGGCGGCGAGATCGTCCGGCCCGCGCGCGACATCGGCGAAGCTGGTCGAGGCCGCCAGCGCCTTGTCGGACAGCGTGCCCGCCGAGACATCCGGCGCGCGCCAGACGCCGAGCGTCTCCAGCTTCGCGCCGGCCTTCTCGGCAAAGGGCTTGAGCGCCTCGGCCTTCGCCGGATCGCAGACGAAGACGGCGGGCTCGGCATCGCCGAGGAAATACTCGATCTCGGCCGGGGTGTAGGCGGTGTTGAGCGGCAGGAAGATCGCACCGGCCCGGACCGTGCCGAGATAGAGCATCAGCGCCTCGATGCTCTTCTCGACCTGCACCGCGACACGGTCGCCCGGCTTCACGCCGAGGCCAACCAGCGCGTTGGCGAAGCGGGCGGAGACGTCGAGCACGTCCTGATAGCTGTAGCTTCGGCCGTCATCGAGGAGCGCAAAACGCGCGCCCGGCCCCGGCATGCGGGCACGGATGAGGTCGAACAGGTGGTTGCCCATGATTTCGGGTCCTTTCAGGCGTTTCCGTCGTCGGGTCTGTCAGGGATTGGCCGGGCGCAACAGCTTGCGTACCGAGGAGGAGGCCACGACCGTGTCGCGCGTGGCGAAGGCCTCGTGGTTGGTCTCGATGTCGTCGAGGTCGTAGCGGTAATTCACCATCACGCCATGCGACTCGCGCAGGCCCCGCGCCGAGAGATTGCCACCGACATTGACGCGCTCCAGCCGCGCGCCATTGCCGAGATGGAAGCGCGCGACCGGGTCGATGACGCGCCCCGAGCTCCCCCGTGCGCGCAGCAGATATTGCGCCGCCATCTGGCCGAGCAGCTTGTCGCGACGCGCCTTGGTCGCGTCGTCGAGCGAGATGGTCTCGCCGGCCGGACGGCCCAGCTCCGCGCGCTCCTCATTGGTGAGATGGAACGCGCCGGGATCGGCGGCGATGCCGGAAAGCCAGCGGGCGAAGCCCGGCACCGGCGAGAGCGTGACGAAGGTGTCGAGCCCCGGCAATTCGCGCTTGAGGTCCTCGGCCACCTGCTTGATCAGGAAATTGCCGAAGGAAATGCCGCGCAGGCCCTCCTGGCAGTTCGAGATCGAATAGAACACCGCCGTCGTCGCCTCCTGCGCCGGCAGCACCTGGCGCTCCGGCTGAAGCACCTCGCCGATGGTGCGCGGAATCTCGGTCGTCAGCGCGACCTCGACGAAGATCAGCGGCTCGTCGACGAGTTGCGGATGGAAGAAGGCGAAGCAGCGCCGGTCCGCCGGTTCGAGGCGCCGACGCAGATCGTCCCAGCCCTGGATCTCGTGCACCGCCTCGTAGCGGATGATCTTCTCGAGCACATTGGCCGGCGTACGCCAGTCGATGCGGCGCAGCACGAGGAAGCCGCGATTGAACCAGGAGCCGAAAAGGTGCCGGAAATCGGCGTCGACGGCCTTGAGCGCAGGCTCCGCCTCCATCGCCTCGAACAGCGCCTCGCGCATCTGGACGAGGACATGGGTGCCGTCCGGCGCGAGATTGAGGCGGCGCAGCAATTCCTGCCGGCGCGGCTCGGACGCCAGATGCAGGGCCGAGACGGCCGCTGCGTCCGGCTTTTTGCGATAGGTTTCGATGGCCTTGTCGAGCCGCTCCGCATCCGGGCCGAAGCGCTCCGCGAGCAGGTTGAAGAAGGCGAGACGACCGGGCTTGTCGAGGCGTTGCCAGGCGTCGAGCACGGCCTGCGCGAACGCCATGCCGGAGGCCTCGCCCTTGCCGGAGAGAAGATCCTCGCAGAGCCGGTCGATCGGCCGGGCGCCTTTGCCGAGAAAGCGCTCGAAGCCGATCAGCGCACGGCCGCGATCGGCGACGTTGGTCAGGAGTTCGCCGAGAAACGCCATATCCATGCGGGCTCCCAATACTGCCAAGACCGGTTGCTCCGCGATCCTATACGAGTTTCCGCCGGCGCAAACCGCGTCTCAGCGCAGCAGGCTCCAGGCCTTCAGGAAGAAGTCCGGGGCGCCGAAATTCCCCGATTTGAGCGCGACGACCATCGCCGGCCCGTCGACGACGCGGGTCCAGGGCACGCCGGGGTCGATCTCGGGGCCGATCTCCAGCGTGCGAATCCCCAGGCCCAGCACGGTGGCGCCGGAGGTTTCGCCGCCGGCGACGAGCAGGCGCGTGACGCCACCCTTCGACAATAGCCGCGCGATTTCGGCGAAGGCATCCTCGACGACACCGCCCGCCTTCTCGCGCCCGAGCTTGTCCTGAACCGCCGCGACTTCGGCCGGATCGTCGCTGGAATAGAGCAGGAAGGGCTTGTCCGCCGGCTGCGCCAGCGCCCAGGCCGCAAGCCCGGCCGCATCCTGCCGCCCTTCGACCAGCGCGAACGGATCGACCTTGAGCGCCGGATAGCCCGCCGCCAGCGCCGCCTTGATCTGCCCGCGCGTCGCGGTGGAGCAGCTTCCCGAGATGATGCCGCTGCGCCCGGCCGGTGCCTGCAAATCCTGCGGGCCGGGATGCTCCGGCAGGAGGCCGGCCCGGCGGAAATTCTGCGGCAGGCCCATCGCGATGCCGGAGCCGCCGGTCAGCAGGACATGCTCGGAGACGGCATGGCCGAGCGTCATCAGATCCTCATTGGTGAGGGCGTCGGTCACGACATAGCGGACGCCATCGACCTCGAGCTTGGCGAGATGCGCCTTCACCGCGGCAGGGCCGGCGAACACCGTGGCGTAGTCGACGAGGCCGACATCCGTTTTCGCCTGCGCCGCCATCAATCGCATCAGGTTGGAATCGCGCATCGGCGTCAGCGGGTGGTCCTTCATCGAGCTTTCGTGAAGCGGCACGGCACCGACGAAGAGATAGCCTTGATAGATCGAGCGGCCATTGGCCGGAAAGGCCGGGCAGACGATGGCGAGCTTCGCGCCGAGCCGCTCCATCAGCGCGTTCGCAACCGGGCCGATATTGCCCTGCGCCGTGGAATCGAAGGTCGAGCAGTATTTGAACAGGATCTGCCGCGCCCCTGCCGCCAGCAGCGCCTCGCAGGCGGCCAGCGAGTCGGCGACCGCCTCCGCCACCGGATTCGTCCGCGATTTCAGCGCGACCACCACCGCATCGGCATCGGGTAAGGCAACGCCGGCCGCCGGCACGCCGATGACCTGCACGGTCCGCATACCCGCCCGGTTCAGCATCAGCGCCACATCGGTCGCGCCCGTCATGTCGTCGGCGATCACACCCAGAAGCACGGTTTCCTCCCTCTCGCTTTTCTACGTCCTTCTAGCCGGCGCCCACGGCCAGCGCGACCGTCATCGCCGCATCGCCTGCCCGAGTGTTCGGCATGCCGCGGGAGCCGCCCAAAAACCGTGCAGCGCCGCCCGGAAATTGGTGCGCCGCAGCGTCGACGGCACCGCGGTTCTGAGTCAACTTGGTCCCGCAAGGAACAAGTTCGCCGATATGGAGCCGGATCGGAGTGCTCGCCCGCTTTCCGAGACGCCTTGAAAAACGACGTTCGAAGAGGGGAAAACCATGAAGCTTCTCAAAGTTCTGGCCGCAGCTTCCACCCTCGCGCTCGCCGCGTGGCCCGGCCTGTCGCCGGCGCTGGCACAGACACCATCGACGCTGCGGATCGGGCTTCAGGAAGACCCGGACATGCTCGACCCGCACAAGGCCCGCACCTTCGTCGGCCGGATCGTCTTCATGGGGCTGTGCGACCGGCTGCTCGACATCACGCCCGAGCTGAAACTCGTGCCGCGGCTTGCCACCTCCTGGGAATTCTCGGCCGACGGGCTGACGCTGACGATGAAGCTGCGGACCGAGGCCAAATTCCATGACGGCGAGACCTTCAACGCCGAGGCCGCCAAGGCCAATCTCGAACGGGCGATGACCCTGCCTGAATCGCTGCGCAAATCGGAGCTTGCCTCGGTCGACAAGGTCGAGGCGCCCGACCCGGCGACGCTGGTCCTGAAGCTCAAGCGGCCCGACGCCACCCTGCTTGCCCAGCTCACCGACCGTGCCGGCATGATGCTGGCGCCGAAAAGCCTCTCCGGCGACGTCACCGCCAGGCCGATCTGCTCCGGGCCCTACAAATTCGTCGAGCGCGTGCAGAACGACCGGATCGTGCTGGAGAAGTTCAAAGAGCATTGGGAAGCCGACAAATACAATTTCGACCGGATCATCTACCGCTCGATTCCCGACACCACCGTCCGGCTCGCCAATCTGCGCTCGGGCGAGCTCGACATGCTCGAGCGGCTGGCGCCGACCGATGTGAAATCGGCCAAGGCCGATGCCTCGCTCAAGGTGACCAGCATCGCCAATCTCGGCTATCAGGGCATCACCATCAACACCAATAACGGCGATGCCGCGAAGCAGCCGATGGGCCAGGACAAGCGGGTGCGCCAGGCGTTCTCGCTCGCCATCGACCGCAAGGTGCTGAGCCAGGTGGTGTTCGAGGGGCTCTACGAGCCGATGAACCAGCCCTTCAACCCCGGCAATTTCTACGTCAGCGCCGATTTCCCCGTGCCGGAGCGTGACGTCGCCAAGGCCAAGGCGCTGCTGAAGGAAGCCGGTCAGCCGAAGGTCACCGCCGAGCTCTTCGTCACCAACAACCCCGTCGATACCCAAATCGGCCAGGTGATTCAGGCGATGGCGCAGGAAGCCGGCATCGATGTCCAGCTCCGCGCGACCGAGTTCGCCAGCCAGCTCCGCGACCAGCAGCAGGGCAAGTTCCAGATGAGCCGCATCGGCTGGTCGGGCCGCATCGACCCCGACGGCAACATCCACCCCTTCGTCACCACGGGCGGCGGCCAGAACGACGGCAAATACTCGAACCCCGAGGTCGATCGCCTGCTCAACCAGGCGCGGACCGTCTACGATCCGGCCGAACGCAAGAAGCTCTATGATGCCGCCCAGAAGATCCTGAACGACGAATTGCCGATCATCTATCTCTACAATCAGACGGTCTTCTTCGCGCTGCGCAAGAACATCGACGGCTTTGTCATCAACCCGGACGGGCTGATCCGGCTGGCAGGGTTGAAGCGCTCGTGAGCCCTTCCCTCGCGCCGACCACGGCGCCATCGTCCCGGGCGGCCGAGGGTCGACCCGGTTACCATCGTAGAGCGCAGTTTCCTATGATGGACCCCGGAATTCCGCTTCGCTGCATCCGGAATGATAAAGCGGTTTCGAGTGCGCCATGCTGACGCTCATCCTGCGACGCATCCTGATCGCGATCCCGACGCTGTTCCTGGTGTCGGTCTTCGTCTTCGCCCTGCAGCGCGCGCTGCCGGGCGACCCCTTCCTCGTCCTCGCCGGCGAGGAGCGCGACCCCGAGGCCATCGCCAGGCTGCGCGAGATCTACCKGWTGAACGACCCGGTCTTCGTGCAGTTCTTCGCCTGGCTCGGGCAGGTGGTCCAGGGCGATTTCGGCCGCTCGCTGCGCACCGGGGAGCCCGTGCTCGGCCTCATCCTGCAGAAGCTGCCGGTGACGATCCAGCTCGCCACCGCCGCGATCCTGGTGGCAATCGCGATCGGCATCCCCATCGGCATCCTGGCGGCGCGGCGCAAGGGCACCATCGTCGACTATTCGGCCAGCGCCGTCGCGCTGTCGGGGCTGTCGATCCCGAATTTCTGGCTCGGCATCATGCTGATCCTGCTGGTCTCGGTCTATCTGAAGTGGCTGCCGGCCTCAGGTTACGAATCGATCTTCGTCCACCCCTGGGAGGCGATCCAGCGCCTGATCATGCCGGCCTTCGTGCTCGGCAACGGGCTCGCCGCCTTCCTGATGCGCCATACCCGCTCGGCCATGCTGGAGGTGCTGCGCTCCGACTATGTCCGCACCGCCCGCGCCAAGGGGCTGGACGAGGACACGGTCGTGCATCGCCATGCGCTGCGCAACGCGCTGGTGCCGATCATCACGCTGACGACGCTGCTCTTCGGCGAGTTGCTGGCCGGCGCGGTGCTGACCGAGCAGGTCTTCACCATTCCCGGCTTCGGCAAGCTCATCGTCGATGCCGTGTTCAACCGCGACTATGGCGTGGTGCAGGGCGTGGTGCTGTGCACCGCCATCGGATTCATCCTGATGAACCTGCTGGCGGACATCCTCTACATCCTCGTCAATCCGCGGCTGAGGGCGGCCTGATGGCATCGATGGATTCCATCTCCTCGGGCGCAGGCACGGCGAGCGGGCTGAAGGCGCGGCCGGGCGTGCTGGCCCGGCTCCTCCACAATCCCTCGGCGCTGATCGGCGGCGGGCTCGTGCTCCTCTTCGTGCTGCTGGCGGTGCTGGCGCCGGTGCTGCCGCTGGCGGACCCGTTCAAGTCGAATTTCCTCGCCATCCGCAAGCCGCCTTCGGAGCTCTACTGGTTCGGCACCGACGAGCTCGGGCGCGATCAGGTGGCGCGGCTGTTCTTCGGGGGGCGCGCCTCGCTGCTCGCCGGTATCGTCTCGGTGCTGATCGCGGTCGCCATCGGCCTGCCCTTCGGGCTGATCGCCGGCTGGTATGGCGGCTGGATCGACATCGTGATCTCGCGCGTCACCGAAGCCCTGCTCGCCTGCCCCTTCCTGATCCTGGCCATCGCGTTTGCGGCGGTGCTCGGCCCCTCGCTGACCAATGCGATGATCGCGATCGGCCTGTCGGCCGTGCCGATCTTCATCCGGCTGGTGCGCGGGCAGGTGATGAGCGTGAAGGCCGAGGATTTCGTCGAGGGCGCACGGGCCGTCGGCGCGCGCGACCTGCGCCTGATGTTCCGCCATGTGCTGCCGAACACGCTTTCGCCGATCATCGTGCAATCGACGCTGTTCATGGCGCAGGCGATCATCCTCGAAGCCGCCCTCTCCTTCCTGGGGCTCGGCCAGCAGCCGCCATCACCCTCCTGGGGGCAGATGCTCAACGTCGCCAAGAATTTCATGGAGCAGGCGCCCTGGATGTCGGTGGCGCCGGGCATCTGCATCTTCCTGGCGGTGCTCGGCTTCAACCTGCTCGGCGACGGCTTGCGCGATGCGCTCGATCCCAGAGAGAATTAGATGACGCCAGCCATGCCCGGCCCTCTCCGCTGACACCGCACCGACCACTTTCCACGACTGGATACACCCATGTTCACCACCCGCCCCGAAATCCTCGGCACCTTCGGTGTCGTCACCTCGACGCATTGGCTCGCAACCGCGTCGGGCATGGCGATGCTGGAGAAGGGCGGCAACGCCTTCGACGCCTGCGCCGCCGCCGCCTTCGTGCTGCAAGTGGTGGAGCCGCATCTCGTCGGCCCGGCCGGCGACATGCCGGCCGTGTTCTATTCGGCCGAGACGAAGAAGGTCGAGACGCTCTGCGCGCAGGGACCCGCCCCACAGGCTGCGACCATCGCGGCCTACAAGGCACTCGGCCTCGATATGATCCCCGGCTCCGGCCTGCTCGCGACCGTCGTGCCGGGCGCCTTCGGCGGCTGGATGACGCTGCTGCGCGACCATGGCCGGCTCAAGCTGCGCGAGGTGCTGGAACCGGCCATCGGCTATTTCGAGAACGGCCACCCGATGCTGCCGCGCGTCTCGGATTCGATCCGGGAGCTTACCGATCTCTTCACCGGCGAGTGGCCGACGTCCGGCGCGGTCTATCTCCCCGGCGGCAACGTGCCGGAGGCGCGCAAGCTCTTCGCCAACAAGGCCGCCGCCGCGACCTACAGGCGCATCCTCGACGAGGCGGAGGCCGCAGGCTCCGACCGGCAGGAGCAGATCCAGGCCGCCTATGATTCCTGGTACAAGGGCTTCGTCGCCGAGGCGATGGACCGTTTCTGCCGCACGCAGGAGGTGATGGATTCCTCCGGCCGGCGCAACAAGGGCCTGCTCACCGCCGACGACATGGCGMGCTGGMAGCCGACTTACGARACGCCSGCCWSCGTGACCTATCACGRCTGGGAGGTCTTCAAGATCGGCCCCTGGGGCCAGGGTCCGGCCTTCCTGCAGACGCTSAAGATCCTGGAGGGCGTCGACCTTGCGGGAATGGGTCCGGCGAGCCCCGACTTCGTGCATCATGTCGTCGAGGCGATGAAGCTCGCYTTCGCCGATCGCGAGGCCTATTACGGCGAYCCGGATTTCGTGACGGTGCCGCTCGCGACGCTGCTCTCGGAGGATTACGCCGCCGGCCGGCGCGGCCTCATCGGCAAGCAGGCCTCGCTGGAGCTGCGCCCCGGCATCGTGCCCGGCTACGAGGCGCAGGTCGCGCATGCGCTGAAGGCGCTCGGCGCCATCGCCCAGCCGACCCAGGGCGGCGCCAGCGTCGGCGAGCCGACCATGGCCTCGATGGTCGCGGCCGGGCGCAAGGGCGACACCGTCCATATCGACGTCATCGACAAATGGGGCAACATGATCGCGGCGACGCCGTCCGGCGGCTGGCTGCAATCCTCGCCGGTCATCCCGGAGCTCGGCTTCCCGCTCAATTCGCGGGCGCAGATGTTCTGGCTGGAAGAGGGCCTGCCGGCCTCGCTCGCGCCGGGCAAGCGGCCGCGCACGACACTGACGCCGACCATTGCCTTCGAGAATGGCCGGCCGCGCCTCGCCTTCGGCACGCCGGGCGGCGACCAGCAGGAGCAATGGCAGCTCGGCCTCTTCCTGCGCCGGGTCCATCACGGGCTCAACCTGCAGGAAGCCATCGACCTGCCGCTGTTCCACACCCAGCATTTCCCCTCCTCCTTCTATCCCCGGACCTCGCGGCCGGGACATCTGATGATCGAGGAGAGCATCGGCGCGGCGGCCTTGGCGGAGCTGGAGCGGCGCGGCCACAGGCTCGAGCGCGCCCCTGCCTGGACGGTCGGGCGCCTGACGGCGGCGGAGACGGGCGATGACGGCCTCTTGCGCGCCGCCGCGACGCCGCGTCTGATGCAGGCCTATGCCGCGGGGCGGTAAGCTCTGCCGGTTTTGCCGTCATTCCGGGCGAAGCGAAGCGCAGCCCCGGAAGCCACCGTAGAGCGCCTCGCCCTTCGATGGGTCCCGGATCGGCGCGGCTTCGCCGCTTGTCCGGGATGACGGGGAAGACTGAGATCGACCGGATAACGAGGAACCGCATATGACCTGGTCCATCGTCGCCCGCGACGCCGCGACCGGCGCCTATGGCGTCGCCGTCTCGACCTGCGCCTTCGCCGTCGGCGCGCGCGTGCCCTATGGCGGCGGCCGGATCGGCGCCATCGCGACGCAGGCCTTCGTCAATCCGCTCTATGGCGTCGACGGGTTGAAGCTGCTGCAGGAAGGTCGCTCGGCTCTCGAGATCGTCGCGACGCTGACGGCGGCCGATGAGGGCCGCGCCCATCGCCAGCTCCATGTCATCGACCGCGACGGCAAGATCGCCGCTCATACGGGTGCGGCCTGCATCGACTGGTGCGGGGCGGTGGACGGGCCGCAGGTCTCGGTCGCCGGCAACATGCTGGCCGGGCCGGAGGTCGTGCAGCAGACGCTGAAGGCCTATATCGCGGCATCCGGCCTCGATTTCGACGAACGGCTCCTGGTCGCGCTCGAAGCCGGCGAGAAGGCCGGCGGCGACAAGCGCGGCCGGCAATCGGCCGCCATCCGCATCTGGAACGGCGAGCCGGTGCCGAGCTTCGACATCCGCGTCGACGATCATGCCGATCCGCTGGCGGAGCTGCGCCGGCTCTGGCGGGTGGCGCATCAGCGCTCCGTGCCGTTCCAGCAGGCCTCGCCCTCGCGCAGCCGCCCTGCCGGCGTCACCGACAGGGCCGAACTCGACCGGCTCTGCGCGGAATATGCGGCGAACTGGAACGCGCGGCATCCGGAGAGC
>NZ_JBFRDQ010000141.1:0-29415 GCF_052113865.1 Allobosea sp. TAB14
GCGCAGCGGGCGCGAGCCGGGCAATTCGACCGGGCGGCCGAGCCAGGAGAAGGGGTGGCGGGCGAATTCGAACATCGCCTCGCGGCCATGCTTCTCGTCGAGCAGCATGCCGTAGCCCGGGCGGCCATCGGCGACGCGGGCGGCGGCCTTGACCGCGAGCACCTTGAAGTCGCGGATGCGGGCGGGATCGGCACTGACCTTTGCTGCGAGTTCTTCGAGCTGCGAGCGATGGTCGCAGGCAAATGCCATCAGCGAGGGGATGTCGCGCCGGCGCGTCGTCGCCCAATGGATGTGATTGATGTCCTCATCCTTGCGGAGCGCGCGATGCGGGCTGCCGTTCTTGAGGAAGTACTGAAGTTCCTCGAAGGTCGGAATCTCCGGCGCGCAGAGCAGGCGCGAAACGGCGAAGGCGCCGCAGGCATTGGCCCAGGTCGCGGCGGTGGTGAGGCTTTCGCCGCCGAGCCAGCCGCGCAGGAAGCCGGACATGAAGGCGTCGCCGGCACCGAGGACATTGTAGACCTCGATCGGAAAACCCTTGCCGACGATGCCGTCCTCCAGATCGTCGGAGATCGCGCCGTCATAGACGATGCAGCCCATCGGGCCGCGCTTGAGCACGATGGTCGCTGGCGTCAGCGCGCGGATCGTCTTCAGCGCCTGAAGGAGCTCGCTYTCGCCGGAGGCGATCAGCACCTCCTCCTCCGTGCCGACGATCAGGTCGCAGCCGGGCAGGACCGTCTTCATTCGCTCGGAGACGGCCTGCGAGGCGATATAGCGGTTGTCGCCGGCATCGTGCCCGGCGAGGCCCCAGAGATTGGGCCGGTAGTCGATGTCGAGCACGACCTTGCCGCCGTTCTCGCGCATCAGCCGCATCGCCTTGCGCTGGGCGGCCTCGGGCTTGGCCTGAGCGAAATGCGTGCCGGTGACGACGACGGCACGGGCGCGCGCGATGAAGGCGGGGTCGATATCGCCTTCCTCCAGCGCGATGTCGGCGCAGTTGTCGCGGTAGAACAGCAGCGGGAAGGATTTGTCGCTCTCGACCGAGAGGATGGCCAGCGCGGTGAGCCGCTCTGGATCGGTCTTGAGGCCGTCGAGGTTCACGCCCTCGCGGGCAAGCTGCTCGCGCAGGAAGCGGCCGAACTGCTCGTTGCCGACGCGGGTGAGCAGGGCGGAGCGCAGGCCGAGCCGGGCCGTGCCGATGGCGATGTTGGCCGGGCAGCCGCCGACCGACTTGGCGAAGGAGGTGACATCCTCCAGCCGCGAGCCGATCTGCTGGCCGTAGAGATCGACCGAGGCGCGGCCGATGGTGATGACGTCGAGCGCCTGCGCCGATCCGCTGAGCGGTCCCGTCATATGCTCCTCCCGGCTGCGATGCTTCTCAGGCCGAACGGCCCTGGCTGCCGGCATGAAATAATAATTCCATTATTTCGTCAATGCGGAATGGATATTCCTAGGCTTTTCCGAGCGGGCCGCGGCGGCGGCTCCTGCCACGACCGTCGCGGCGTGCCTCGCCGATGCCGACGGTCAGCGCCATCGCCAGCGCCATGGTCGAGGCCAGCGTCCGGAAGCCGCCGAAATCGGCTTCCGCGACCTCGAACCAGAGCTGCGCGAAGCTCGCGAGCGGCGAGAAGGCGCTGTCGGTGATGGCGACGAGCGGCACGCCGCGCTCGGCAAGGCCGCGGGCATCCTCGACGGTGGCCGGCGCGTAGGGCGAGAAGCTGACGACGAGCACGGCGTCTTTCGGCGTGGCGAAGGCGATCATCTCGGGATCGAGCCCGGCCGCCGATTCGACGAGCTGGTAGCGCACACCGAGCTTGCCGAGCGCATAGGCGAGATAGCTCGCGACGGGGTAGGAGCGACGGCGGGCGAGGATGTAGATCGTCTCGGCGCCGGCCAGCAGTTCGATCGCCCGGTCGAGCGTCCCCTCGTCGAGGCTGCGGCTCATCACATCCAGCGATTTGCGCGAGGCGGTGAGGAAACCGTCGAGAATGTGATGGTTGCCGGCCGGGCCTTCGCCACTCCGCAAGGTGCTGAGGCGTTCCTCATAGCTGGAATTGCGCTCGCGCAGGCGCTCGCGGAAGACGCCCTGCAGGCTGGTGAAGCCGTCGAAGCCGAGATGCTGGGCGAAGCGAATCAGCGTCGAGGGCTGGACACCAGCGGAAACGGCGATGCTGGCCGCGGTGCCGAAAGCGATTTCGTCGGGATTGTCGAGCGCATAGGCGGCGATCTGCGCGATGCGTTTGGGCAAACTCTCACGCTGGGCGAGGATCAGTGTGCGCAGGCCGTCGAAATCACGCGGCAGTTCCGTCGTCGCCATATCGCTCATGCGTCGTTCGTGCTCGCGGCGGGTTCTCTATGCGCGACAGTTCTGGCAGCGATGACGAAATGGAGCAAGCGTTCCAATGGGGGAATGAACAGTCGATGGGGAGAGGGGGAACGTCATGCTCGGGYCTGACCTGAGCAGCTCTTGCCGGGGGCGGTTCCTGCGTCTCTTCCTGCCAGAGATTCTCGGGTCTCCGCTTCGCTTCGCCCGAGAATGACGCGAATACTCTTGTTCAACCCAGCGGTGCGGTCGCGCAGCTCTGGCCGCCATCGACCGGCAAGCAGACGCCCGTGATGAATTTCGCCTCGTCCGAAGCCAGGAAGATTGCGGCGTTGGCGATGTCCCAGGCGGTGCCCATCTGGCCGAGCGGCACCAGCGCATTGCGGGCGGCGACCATCTCCTCGACGGAAGCGTATTGCGAGGAGATCTGCTTGTAGATCAGCGGCGTGTCGATCAGGCCGGGCATGATGCAGTTCGCGCGGATGCCTTGCCTGGCATACTGCATCGCGAGCGCGACCGTCGCCTGGTTCACTGCCGCCTTGGTCGCGTAATAGGCAAAGTACGGGTAGCCGGTCCAGCGGATGGCGGCGAGCGAGGAGATGTTGACGATGGCGCCGCCGCCGCTCTTCAGCATCTCAGGGATCGCGGCCTTAGCGCAGCGATAGACCGAGCCGAGATTGAGCTGGAGCGAGGCCTCGAACTGATCCTCCGAAAGCTCGACCGGGCCGCCCATATGGGTGACGCCGACATTGTTGTGCAGGATGTCGAGCCGGCCGAAATGGCTCACGGTCTCGGCGACGCAGGCCTCGACCGAGGCGAGGTCGGTGACATCGGCGGCGAGCGCCAGAGCCTTCCCGCCCTCGCCGGCGATGATCGCGGCGGTTTCCTCGGCGGCCTCGCGATTGAGGTCGATGCAGGCGACGCCGGCGCCCTCGCGGGCATAGGCGACCGCCGCGGCCTTGCCATTGCCCCAACCGGGGCCGGAGGAACCGGCGCCGAAGACGATGGCGATCTTGCCCTTCAGCCGGTCGGCCATGGTCATAATCCGCAGTTCATAGAGAGAGTGTCATTCCGGGCGGAGCGAAGCGGAGACCCGGAATCCATCATAGGGCGATGCGCTCTACGATGGATTCCGGGTCGGCGCCGCTAATGCGGCTTGCCCGGAATGACGGGGTTCATATGCGAGACGCCGATCAGCTCAGCGAGCTGCCGACGGCCTTTTCCAGGATCGCCCAGGCTTCGTCACCGTATTTCTTCTTCCATTCGGCGTAGAAGCCGGCCTTGCGCAGCGCCTCGCGGAAGGCGTCGGCCTTGGTCTCGTTGATGGCCATGCCCTTGGAAGCGAGCTCGCCCTGCAGGCCGGCATTGAGCTTGGCGACGTCGTCGCGCTCCAGCAGCGCGGCGGCGTTGATGTTCTTGGCGACGATGGCGCGCAGGTCTTCCGGCAGCTTCTCCCAGGCGCGGCGATTGGCCAGGAACCAGAAGCCGTCCCACATATGGTTGGTCAGCGAGAGGTACTTCTGCACCTCGAAGAGCTTGGCGGTCGAGATGATCGCGAGCGGGTTCTCCTGGCCGTCGACGATCTTGGTCTGCAGCGCGGTGTAGACCTCGGCGAAGTTGATCGAGGCCGGGGCCGACTGGAAGGCGGTGAACATCGAGGTCCAGAGCGGCGAGACCGGCACGCGGATCTTGAAGCCCTTGAGGTCGTCAGGCGTGGCGACCGGGCCCTTGGACGAGGTGATCTGGCGGAAGCCGTTGTCCCAGATCTTGTCCATGACGACGAGATTGGCCTTGTTGATCTGGCCGCGGACATAGGCGCCGAGCTCGCCGTCCATCGCCTTCCAGACGGCGTCGTAGTTCGGGAAGGCGAAGCCGATGCCGGAGAGCGAGGCGTTGGCGACCAGTGTCGAGAGGATCAGCGGCGAGAGCGTGAAGAACTCGACGCCGCCCGAGCGCACCTGGCTCAGCATGTCCGTGTCGGAGCCGAGCTGGTTGTTCGGGAAGATCTGGATGTCGACGCGGCCCTTGGTCTCTTCCTTGATCTTGGCCACAGCCTCGTTGGCGCGCATGTTCATCGGGTGCGCGACGGGCAGGTTGTTGGCGTATTTATAGGTGAACTCGGCGGCCTGGGCGTTGGCGCGGCCGATATGGAAGGTGCCGATGGCAGAGGCGGCGGCTGTCGCCTGGAGCAGGGTACGGCGCGAGATGGTCATGGGCGTTTTCTCCTTGAGAGCGTCTGTTGTTTGTTTCTTGTGGTTGGCGGCGAGCTTCACAGCACCCAGGTCGAGAGGCCGGGGACGAGGGCGATGACGACGAGGCCGACGAGCAGGGCGATGAGATAGGGCCAGATCGCGCCCATCGCCTCGTCCGGCGAGACGTTGCCGATCTTGCAGGCGATGTAGAAGCCGATGCCGATCGGCGGCGCCATCAGGCCGATATTCATCGCAGTGACCACGACCATCGCATAGTGCACGTCGTTGATGCCGAGGCTTTTGGCGATCGGGAACATCAGGGGCGCCAGCAGCACGATCGCCGGCAGGCCTTCCAGCACGCAGCCGAGGATCATGAAGACGACGATCGACACCGCCATGAAGCCGAGCCAGCCGCCGGGCAGGTTCGCCATGAAGGTGGCGAGGTCGCGGGCGAAGCCGGTCTGGGTCAGCGCCCAGGCCATGGCGAGCGCGGTGCCGAGGATCATCAGGATCGCGCCGGAGAGCGCCGCCGTCTCGACCAGCATCGCGTAGAACCTGCGCGGGCCGATGCCGCCATACAGCACGATGCCGATGACCAGGGCATAGAGCACGGCGATGGTCGAGACCTCGGTCGCGGTGGCGACGCCGCCGCCGACCGCGGCGCGGATGATGAAGGGCAGGACCAGCGCCGGGGCCGCGACGAGCGCGACCTTGCCGATCACCGCGAGCGGGGCGCGGCGCACGCCCTTCATGTCCTCGGCCGCTGCTTTCCAGCGCGCGAGGCCGGCGAGCGCCACCAGCAGCACGCCGGCGATGACGAAGCCCGCATTGAACAGTCCGGCGATCGAGACGCCGGCGACGGAGCCGAGCACGATCAGCACGATCGAGGGCGGCACGGTGTCGGCCATAGCCGCGCCGGTGGAGAGCAGCGCGATCAGGTCCTTGGGCTTGTAGCCGCGCCGCTTCATCTCCGGGAACAGCGCGGGCGCGACCGTCGCCATGTCCGAGACCTTCGAGCCCGAGATGCCGGAGACGAGATAGAGCGAGCCGAGCAGCACATAGGACATGCCGGCGCGGACATGGCCGAGCAGCGAGGCCAGGAAATCGACGATTGCCTTGCCCATGCCGGTGGCATCGAGGATGCAGCCGAGCAGCACGAAGATCGGCACGGAGAGCAGGATGAGGCTCGACATGCCCTCGTCCATGCGCCCGATCATCACGAGCATCGGGACGTTGGTCGAGAAGGCGAGGAAGGCGAGCGTGCCCAGCCCGAAGCAGAAGGCGATCGGCACGCCCGCGACGAGGCAGGCGGCGACGACGCCGATCAGGAAGATCAGGATGTTGTAGTAGCCGAGGCCCTTGAGCGTCGGCCCGAGCAGCCAGAAGGCGAGGCCGAAGCCGCCGATGATCACCGCCGCAGTGGCGATGTCGGCGAGGCGCGCGGTCTTGAAGAGATAGCGCAGGGTCAATAGCCCCATCAGCACGATGCCGACGGCGATGGCCGAGACGCGCCAGCTCACGGGAATGTTGAGCGCAGCCGAGGTGACGTAGCTCTCTTCCACCGCATATTCGATGGCCGGATCGACCATCGCGGCGAGGAAGGCGGCGACGGCGGTCAGCGCCAGCGTCTCGGTGAACTCGCGCAGGCGTGCCGGCATCATGCCGACGAAGAGGGTCAGGCGCAGATGCTCGTTGCGGTCGACGGCGATGGCGGCGCCGAGCATGGCGAGCCAGATGAAGGCGATCGAGGCGACCTCGTCGACCCAGACGAAGGGCAGCGCGAAGACATAGCGCGAGACGACGCCGAGCAGCAGCACGCCGATGATGAAGGCGACCAGCGCGGCCGCGACCATCTCGACCGGGCGCATGATGGCGGAGCCCGGGCGCGCATCCGCGTTCTCGCTCAGGTTCTCGGGAATCGTCAGGGTATCGGCGATATCGCTCATGCGCCGGCCTCAGATGCCGGTCGCAAGGCGCAATACGCCTGCACTATGGGATGCCCAAAGGGCCATCATTCCGTTCCTCCCTTCGCGCCGATCTTGTCTGTCGCCGGCGTCGATTGTGGTCCACACTGTGAATAGCCAGGCAGCGGGACGGCCGGCAGATTACACGAGGGGTGCGGCATTGCAATCCGCAAACCGCCCATCTAGGGTTGAGATACAAGAATAAGGTCCATATCATGGACTATTTGGAGGAGCGCTTGCCGCAGAATTCCGCGCCCGAAGCCGGCCTGTCCGGCTCGCAGAGCGTCGACCGGGCGCTCGGGCTGCTCTCGCTGATCGGGCGGGAGCCGGCCGAAGGCCTGCCGCTCGGCGAGATCGTCGCCGGAAGCGGGCTCAACAAGCCGACGACGCGGCGCCTGCTGCTGGCCTTGATGCGCGCAGGCCTGGTCGAGCAGGAGCCGCAGACGCGGCGCTATTGCCTCGGCGAGGAGGCCTTCGTGCTCGGCGTGCTGGCGGCGCGGCGCCACGGCCTGCTCGAAATCGCGATGGACGGCCTGCGCCGGTTGTCGGCGGAAACGCAGGACACGAGCTTCCTGACCGTCCGGCGCGAGAATTACGCGATCTGCCTGCATCGCGAGGAGGGGACGTACCCGGTGCGGACCCACGCCTTGCAGGCAGGCGACCAGCATCCGCTCGGCGTCGGCGCCGGCTCGCTCGCGATGCTGGCCGCGCTGCCCGACGATGATGTGGACCGTGTGATCGCGGCCAATGAAGCCGTGCTGCTGGCCCGCTATCCAGGCTTCGCTCCGGATGCCTTGCGGGTCGATATCGCCGAAACGCGCGCGCGCGGCTTCTCGCTCAATCCCGGCCGGCTCGTCGCCAGTTCATGGGGTATCGGGCGGGCCTTCCGTTATCCGGACGGGCGGGTCGCGGGAGCCCTCTCCATCGCCGCGATCGACAGCCGGATGGCGCCAGGCCGACAGGCGGAACTCGCGGTGCCGCTGGCTCGCGAAGCTGAGCGTATGGAAGCGCTTCTGGCCGAGATGTTCGTATCCAAACGGGCCGGCAGGCCCATGACGGTCGCGAAGCCGCGATCCATCGAGACAGGGAGAGCCGCAAGATGAGCTCTGCAAAGCCAGCCCCGACGGGGGGCGTCGTGCCGATGACGCGGCGCGTGATGAACCTTGCCCATATCGCGACCCAGAATGCGCGGCGCCTGCCCGCGCATCCCGCCTTCATCTGGGGCGAGAAGACGCTCGACTGGGCCGAGATCGATGCGCAAGTCTCGGCGCTGGCTGCGGGCCTGCGGGCGCGCGGGATCGGCAAGGGCGACCGCCTGCTCGTCCATTCCAAGAATTGCGACGCGATGTTCGTCTCGATGTTCGCGACCTTCCGGCTCGGCGCCGTCTGGGTGCCCACCAATTTCCGCCTGCTGCCGGACGAGGTCGCCTACCTCGCCACGGCTTCCGGCGCGAAGGGCTTCCTCTGCCATGGCGATTTCCCGGAACATGCGGCCGCAGTCGCGGCCGCGAGCCCGGCGCCGGAGTTCACCTGGCGGATCGGCGAGGGCGCTTTCGGCGAGGACGAGGTCGGTGCGGTGATCGCGCGCCATCGCGGCGAAAAGGTCGAGAATGTCGCGGTCGAGCATGACGATCCCTGCTGGTTCTTCTTTACCTCCGGCACGACCGGGCGCTCCAAGGCCGCCGTTCTGACCCATGGCCAGATGGGATTCGTCATCACCAACCATCTCTGCGACCTCGTGCCCGGCTCGACCGAGAAGGACGCCTCGCTTGTGGTGGCGCCGCTCTCGCATGGCGCGGGCGTGCATCAACTGATGATCTCGGCGCGCGGGGCGACCTCGATCCTGCTGCCGACCGAGCGCTTCGATATCGACGAGGCCTATCGGCTGATCGCCAAGCATCGCATCAGCAACATCTTCACCGTGCCGACGATCCTGAAGATGCTGGTCGAGCATCCGGCCGTGGACCAGCATGATCATTCCAGCCTGCGCTACATCATCTATGCGGGCGCGCCGATGTATCGCGAGGACCAGAAGGCGGCGCTGAAAAAGCTCGGCAAGGTGATCGTGCAGTATTTCGGGCTGGGCGAGGTCACCGGCAACATCACGGTGCTGCCCCCGGCCTTGCACGAGGCCGAGGACGGCCCGAACGCCCGCATCGGCACCTGCGGCTTCGAGCGCACGGGCATGCAGGTGCAGATCCAGGACGAGGACGGGAAAGAGGTCGAGGCGGGCGTTCAGGGCGAGATCTGCGTGATCGGGCTGGCCGTCTTCGCCGGCTATTACGACAATCCGGAGGCCAATGCGAAATCCTTCCGCAATGGCTGGTTCCGCACCGGCGACCTCGGCCATATGGACGAACAGGGCTTCGTCTACATCACCGGCCGGGCCTCGGACATGTACATCTCCGGCGGCTCGAACATCTATCCGCGCGAGATCGAGGAGAAGATCCTGACTCATTCGGCGATCGCGGAGGTCGCCGTGCTCGGCGTGCCCGACCCGGTCTGGGGCGAGATCGGCATCGCGGTCTGCGTCAACCGGCCCGGCCAGCACGCGACCGAAGGCGAGATCGCGGATTTCCTCGGGCCGAAGATCGCCCGCTACAAGATGCCGAAGCGCTTCCTGTTCTGGGATGCCTTGCCAAAATCGGGCTATGGCAAGGTGCCGAAGCGCCTCGTCAAGGACGAACTGGAGAAGCGCGGCGAGCTCGACTTCCTGAAGGGGAAGGCGTCGTGAGGCGGATCGAGCAGCCCGGCACCGGCACGCCCGAGCGCATTCAGTGGGTGGAATGCCGTGGGCGGGCCTTCTCGCTGACGCTGCCTGGCGGCGTGCCATTGCTGGAGGCCGTGAGGAGCGGTTTCGCGGCCGAGGGCTTCACCTCGGGTGTGGTGAAGCTCGACGGACTGAAGCTTGCACCCTTCGCCTATGTGATGCCGGCTTTGTCGAAGACGCCGGAACATGCGGCCTTCTATAGCGAGACCTTCCGACCGGAGGGCGGGGCGCGGATCGAGGTCGGCGCAATGACCTTCGGCCAGCGCGACGGGGCGCCGTTCTTCCATGCGCATGCCTTGTGGGTGGAAGGAGACGGCAAGCGCAGCGGCGGGCATATCCTCCCGGACGAGACGACCGTGGCCGAGACGATCACGCTGCAGGCGGTCGGACTCGATGGTGCGGCTTTCACGGCTGAGCCGGATGGCGAGACGCATTTCAAGCTGTTCGGACCGGTGGCGGCTGCGGCAGGTGGCGCCGGGGATGGACGCTTCTTCGCGTTGCGCGTGAAGCCGAATGTCGATTTCTGCGGAGCTCTGGAAGCGTTCTGCGCCGAGCGCGGCATCCGCGAGGCCGCGATCCATGGCGGCGTCGGCTCGACCATCGGGGCGCGGTTCGTCGATGGCGGGGTGGTCGAGAATTTCGCAACGGAGGTTGCGATCACTGAGGGGCGGGTCGCTCCGGGCGTGGGGGGCTTTGAAGCAGCGATCGATGTCGCGCTGGTCGACTATAGCGGCGCGCTGGCGAGCGGGCGGCTGGTCTGCCGTGATAACCCGGTGCTGATGACCTTTGAACTGGTGCTACAGGCGATCTGACGGCTCTTCAGAACCCGCGGGGAACCCTCTCCCGGAGGGAGAGGGCAGGGTGAGGGGTAGGCCGCTCACCGTGTTTGCCGTGAGGTGGTCGCTGCGTAGCGGTGAGGTCGCAGTTCACTGGTCCAGGGGCCTACACCTCACCCCTACCCCTCTCCTTACAGGAGAGGGGATCCCGCGCTCTTCCTGTTCGTTGTCAGCCTTTTCCACCGCCCCGCTGCTTCTCGATTTCGCGATTCCGCAGATCCTTGCGCATGATCTTGCCTGTCGCGGTCAGCGGCAGTTCCGTCACGAACTCGACCTCGCGCGGATACTGGTAGGCCGCCAGCCGGTCGCGCACGAAGGCCTGGATTTCAGTCGCCAGTTCCGCTGTTGGCGCCACATCCGGCTTCGGCAGGACGAAGGCCTTGACGATCTCGGTGCGGACGGGATCGGGCACGCCGATGACCGCGACCATCAGCACGGCCGGGTGGCGGATGATGCAATCCTCGATATCGCCGGGCCCGATGCGGTAGGAGCCGGAGGAGATGATGTCGTCGTCGCGGCCCTGGAACCAGAAATAGCCGTCCTCATCGCGCGCACCGCTGTCGCCGGTGACGAGCCAGTCGCCGATGAATTTCGCCGCCGTCGCCTCGGGCTGGTTCCAGTATTCCAGCATCATCACCGGATCGGGCCGCGCAACCGCGATCAGCCCCTGCTCTCCATCGGGCAGTTCGCGCCCTTCCGGCGATATCACCGCGACGCGGTGGCCGGGCACGGCGCGGCCCATTGAGCCGGGCTTCACCGGGTAGAGGCTTCAGCGCGGTCGGCGGCAGGAAGGCGTTGCGGACCTTGTGCCTGTTCATCAGGGCGAAGGCGGCTTCGGGATCGAATTTGCGGGCGCGCGATGCCAGCACCGGCACGCCGCAATAGAGGCTCGGCAGCAAGACATCGAGCAGGCCGCCGATCCAGGCCCAGTCGGCCGGGGTCCAGAACAGGTCATGCGCCTGCGGGAAGAATTCCTGCGGCAATTGCACGCCCGGCAGATGGCCGAGCAGGACGCGATGGGCATGCAGCGCGCCCTTCGGCTTTCCGGTCGTGCCGGAGGTATAGATGATCACGGCCGGGTCGTCGGCGCGCGTATCGGCCGCGGTGAAACGGTCGGAGGCCTTCGCCATCTCCGCTTCGAAATCGAGATGGCCTGCGCCGCCGACGACGAAGATCTTGCGCAGGTTCGGCAGCGCGTCGCGGATCGCCTCGACCTTGCCGATATTCTCCGCGTCGGTAACGAGCACGCTGGCGCCGCTATGGCCGAGGCGGGGCAAGCTGCGGACAGGCTCATCGGGTTTTGGAAGAAGAACACCCTGCTCTGAAATCGTGAAAGGGTCGCGGCGACGCCCATTTTATGTTATACGTTCTGTATAACAGGAGGGCGGGGCCATGAGCGAGCTGAAAAAGGTCGAGGAGACCGAGGCGACGGTGCTGCAGATCCGCAAGATCGGCAATTCGCTCGGGCTGATCCTGCCCAAGGATCTGTTGGCGCAACTCGGTTTCAGCGAGGGAGACAAGCTCGAGCTCGTTCGGCAGCCGGAGGGAGCGCTCAAGCTGCAGCGGCATGAGGATTTGCATGCCCGCGGCATGGCGATCGCCCGCAAGTCGTTCAAGAAATATGCCGCCACTTATCGCGAGCTCGCCAAGTGAGCGAGCCGCTCTGGGTGAGTGTCGAGCTCGCTCTCGATATCCATGCGGAGCAACTCGCCATCTTCGGAGGGCCGGAAGGCGTCCGTGATCGCGGCCTGCTCGAATCGGCCTTGGCCCGTGCCCCGAACAGGTTCTCCTATGGCGAAACCAGCCTCGCAGCGCTGGCGGCAGCTTACGCTTTCGGCATCGCCCGGAACCATCCGTTCGTTGATGGCAACAAGCGTGCAGCCTTCGCCTGCATGTTCGTTTTCCTGGGTCTCAACGGCATCGATTTCGACGTAGAGCCAGCAATGGCCGCAGCCGCTATCCTCGCGCTCGCGGCCGGCGAGGTCGATGAGGCCGGACTGACGCGCTGGATCCGCGACAATTGGCCGAAGGATATGCCGGCATGACCCCCCCGATCTGGATCGAGGCCGCGATCAACGGCCCCTGGGGCAAGGAGCGCCAACCCGGCATCCCGATCAGCATTCCCGACATCGTCGCGGACGGCATCGCGGCGGTCGAGGCGGGCGCGGCGATCGTGCATCTGCATGTCTATGACGTCGAAACCGGGCGCCAGCGCGACGATTGGGAGCTCTATGCGCGGGCGATCGAGGGCATCCGCGCCAAGGTCGATGCCATCGTCTACCCGACGATCCCGATCCTCGGTTCCTCCTATGCCGGCGACATGATCAATTCCGGGCGCTACACCCATCTGGAAGAGCTGGCGAAGCGCGGCCTCGCCGAATGGGGCGTGCTCGATCCCGGCTCCTGCAACTGGACGAGTTTTGCCGGTATTCCGCAGGGCGAGGCCGGTTTCATCTACCAGAATCCCGGCGAGCATATCCGCGAGGGCATCGATGTGGCGCGGCGCCACAAGGTCCATCCGAGCTATGCGATCTATGAGCCCGGCTTCACGCGGCTCGGTGCCGCCCTGGCGCGGGCCCATCCCGACCTGCCCGTGCCGATCTACCGGCTGATGTTCTCGGATGCCTTCGCCTGGGGCTTTCCGCCGCGCGAATGGGCGCTCGAAGCGCATCTGAAGCTGCTGGCCGAAGATGCACCTGGCGCTCCGGTGATGATCGCGGGGCTCGGCGTCGATCTGTCCGAATTGATCGGGCCGGCCGTGGCGCGCGGGGTCCATGTCCGCGGCGGGCTGGAGGACGCGCCCTTCGGCTGCGCGAAAACGAATGCGCAGTTGATCGCGGGGACGGTCCGCCGGGTCGAGGCGGCAGGTGGTCGCGCGGCTGACGTCGACGAGGTACGAAGCAGCCTCGCCCGAGCGGGCGGAAGCTGAGAATCAGGGAATTGCGTTCGATGAGCCTGCGAGACGAGTTGCTGGAGCGGTTCTTCCGCTATGTCGCGGTCGAGAGCCAGAGCGATGGCGCGGCGACGACGCTGCCGAGCACGCCGGGCCAGCAGGAGCTGGCGGAATTGCTCGCGGGTGAACTGCGCGCGCTCGGGCTTGAGGATGTGGTTATCGACGCGCATGCGACGGTCACCGCAGTGAAGCGTGGCACGCGCCCGAACGCCCCGCGCATCGGCTTCATCGCCCATGTCGATACGGTCGATGTGGGCTTGTCGCCGGTCGTCAAGCCGCAATTGCTGCGCTTCGCGGGCGAGGATCTTCGTCTGAACGAGGCGCAGGACATCTGGCTGCGCGTGGCGGAGCATCCGGAGATCCTGCCCTGGAAGGGCCATGACGTCGTCTTCAGCGACGGCACCAGCGTGCTCGGAGCGGACAACAAGGCGGCGGTCGCGATCGTGATGACGCTGCTCGCGCGGCTTAAGGCCGAGGACGAGCATGGCGAYATCCWKGTCGCCTTCGTKCCYGACGAGGAGATYGGSCTGCGCGGCGCSAAGGCRCTCGAYCTYGCCCGCTTCCCCTGCGATTTCGCCTATACGATCGATAGCTGCGAACTCGGCGAAGTCGTCTACGAGAACTTCAATGCCGCCGGCGCCGAGATCGTCTTCACCGGCGTCACCGCCCATCCGATGTCGGCCAAGGGCGTGCTGGTGAACCCGCTGCTGATGGCGCAGGATTTCATCGCCGCCTTCGACAGGGCGCAGACGCCCGAGAACACCGAAGGGCGCGAGGGATATGTCTGGTTTACCGGCCTCGACGCGAATGCCTCACAGGCGGTGCTCAAGGCCAATATCCGCGATTTCGACCGCGACTCCTTCGCGGCGCGCAAGCGCAGGATCGGTGAGGTCGCTGAGGATATCGCCGGCCGCTATCCGACCGGCAAGGTGACCTGGGAGGTCAGCGACACCTACGGCAATATCAGCGACAGCCTGGGCGAGGACCGCCGCTCGGTCGAGCTGCTGATGACCGCGCTGAAGGAACTCCAGATCGCGCCGAAGCTCATCCCGATGCGCGGCGGCACCGATGGCGCGGCGCTTTCGGCACGCGGGTTGCCGACGCCGAACTTCTTCACCGGCGGCCTCAATTTCCATTCGCGCTTCGAGTGCCTGCCGGTGCCGGCTTTCGAAGCCTCCTATGAGGTGGCGCGGCGGATCTGCCTGCTGGCGGGGAGGGGCACCTAGAGCATCGGACCGAAAAGCGGATTCCACTTTTCGATCCGATGAGACGGAGGTCGGGCGTAAGGGATCGTCGACCCTGCGGCGGCCCCCGGGCCGCGAAGGATTACCAGGTCACCTGGAGCCCGACATTGCCCGAGACGCCACGGCTGCGCTCGGAGGAGGCGTTCGTCAGATAGCTCGCCTTGGCAAAGAGGCTGACATTGCTTGCGACCTCCGCGGCGACGCCGCCGCCGATCTCGACAGCCGTCGCGCCGTAGCGCGTGGTGATCAGATTGGCGTCGAACAGGGTTTTGTCGTTGCCGTCGAAGGTATGCCAGAGATCGACGGTGAGATAGGGCCGCACCGGAATCGCCCCCCAGGCGAAACTGCCCTGCAGGCGCGCGCCGATGCGGCCGGAGACGACATTCGCATCGCGGTGGTCGATCGATGAGAACAGGTCGTTCGCCCGGTCGAGCATCGACCGCTGCCAGACGAGCTGTGCCTGCGGCTCCAGCACGAGGCCGGCGCCGAGCGCGATCGGATAGCCGCCCTCGATCGACCCGGTGAGGACCGAGCCCGTCGCATCCGCCTTCAGGCCGCGGTCCGAGCGCGGATTGCCGTCGAGCCAGCTATGCATCGCGACCGCGTCGACATACCAGCCGCTTGGGCCGATATGGGTCCAGTAGCCGCCGAGGCTGTAGCTGTTGAGCGAGAGCTTGCCGGCCCGCGCGCGGAGTTGCCCGAGCGCGAAGCCGCGGGTGTCGCCTTCGGCCCGGCCGTAGCCGAAGAACAGGCCGAAGCGGTCGCGATGCCCGTCCGGCCTGTCGATGCCGTAGAGGTCGAGACCGGTCTGGAGCCCGACGATATTGCCCTTGAACTCCGGGCTGACGGTACCGGACTGCGCCTGTTCGCGATGCTCGCCGAAGATGCGGCCCCAGGCGGCCGAGCTCTGCTCGCCGCGGTTCAGCAGATACTGGTCGCCCCGGCGCTGGTGGAAGGTGCCGAGCGTGSTCAGCGCGACCATGCGGGCCGTGGATGGCGTCAGCGTGTTGGCGGCGACCTCGGGCCGATAGAGCGGTACGGTCGCACCTGCCGGGGCCGGCGCGACGGCGGGCATGCCGGGCGCCTGCTGCGGTACAGGCGGTTCAGGCACCCCGGGAGGAGTAGGTGTTGCAGGCGCCGCGGGAGGGGCGGTCGAGCGCAGATACCAGTTCTGCTCGCTGCCCGGCGTCACGCCGCCATGATACAGCAGATATTCGAAGGCGCCGGCGGCGATCGGCCCCGCTTGCGTGAAGGCTCCTGCGGTGGTCGCGCCGTTAACGGCACTGATCACCTCGATGCCGTTGCCAAGCGTCAGGGCGCCAGGGCCGCCCAGATTGACGACGCCAATGGCCGTGCTCCCATTGGCCGTGCCGTTGGAGATGATCAGCCGGTCGGAGGGGGAGGCGCTGTCGCCGAGGACGGTCTGAAGGCTGAGCCTGCCGTTCTGGCCGGTATAGTTGCCGAGGATGGTGAGGCTGTCCGTCGCCGCTGCGGGCCCGTTGGTGAGATCGATCAGGCCGGCATTGGTCACGGTCGCGAGCTGCCCGGCCGTGAACGGCACGATGGCGTGGCTGCCATTGCCGGCGAAGACCGTGCTGGTCGCATCCACCGTCAGCGTTCCGGTTCCCGTGCCCGCGTCGCCGAGCGTGAGCGTGCTGGCGAAGGTCAGGCGGGAGTTGTTCGTCAGCTCGATCAGCTCCCAGTTGATGAAGCGGGCGACGCCTGTGGCGCTTGTGTTCACCCAGGTCAGACGGTCGGTCCCGGTGCCGCCGTCGATCACGGCCGTCGGCACCAGATTGGCGTCCGTCAGGTTGGTGAAGATGGCGGTGTCGTTGCCGGCGCCGAGCTGGAAGCCCGAGGACAGCACGCCGCCGCCATTCCAGTTGACGATGTCGCTGCCGTTGCCGCTGATGAGCGCGCCGGCGACGGTGCCGCCGCTGACGTTGAAGACGTTGTTGCCGTTGCCGAAATTGACGAAACCGCCGATCGAGCCGCCCGAGAGGTTGAGCGTGTCGTTGTTCTGCGCTGCCAGGATGTTGCCGACGACCGTGCCGCCCGACATGGTCASSACATTGTTGGCGAGCGTCATGTYSATCGAGCCGATCTGGCCGCCGGTGAYCGTSACGAAGTCRCCYTCGTTCAGSCCACCGGTGATGACGCCGCCGGAMAYCGTCGCGAARTCGAGYTCGCCGCCCTGATCGACCGAGCCGTTGATCGTGCCGCCGGTCATGATGAAGGTGTCGACGCCGTCGCCAAGGCCGCTGCCCTGGTCGAGATTCCCGTTCAGGGTGCCGCCGCGCATGATGAAGGTGTCGTTATTGTTGCCCTGGCTGGCATTGCCGTTGATGGTTCCGGCGTTGTCGATCGTGAGCCTGTCATTGCCAGAGCTGAGGATCGCGCCGTTGATGGTTCCGCTGGCCAGATTGGTGACGGTGTAGACACCGTTCCCGGCGAAGTTGAGCGCGGCTCCCGTGCCGCCATTGATCTGGGCGGCGCTGCCGCCGACGCCGTTGGTGATGGCGATGGTCTGTGCCGCGCCGGCGGCGCCTGTGCCGGCTGCGATGCCGTCGGTCGTTCCCTGGATGATGCCGCTGTTGTCGATCACCAGCGCCCGCGCCGCGGCGCCCGCCGCGAAGGTCTGGCTGATGCCCGCGCCAGCGCCGCCTGCCGCCGTGCCGGCGATCGTGGCGCCGGCATTGTTGACGATCCGGATCGTCGAGGCCGCATTGCCCTGCAGGATCGCGATGCCGGTCGCGGCACCTGCTCCGGTGTTCGTCGCGGATATCGTGCCGAAATTATTGAAGAGATTGCTTCCCGCGCCGGTCCCCGAGGAAAAGCTCAGGCCGGTGAAAGCTCCCGCGCCATTGCCCGTCGCGACGATGGAGCCGTTGTTGTTCAGCGTGTTCGCGAAGGTGTTGGTCCCGAATGTCAGCGCCTGGCCGCTCGGGGCCTGCTGGATCGTCGCGCCGGGGTTGACGTTAACGGTGACCGGCACGCCTGCAGGTGCCGCGAATCCGTCAGGGTCGGTGCCCGAACAGGAGACCGTCGCGCCCGCGCCGGGCGGGTCTGGCAAGCATTGCGCCTGAACCGGCAGCGCCGCGAGGAGGCCGCTCATACCAGCCGCCAGGGCGACGGGGCTGCTTTCCAAGAACGGAAGCCGGAAACGCCGCTTCCTCAGCCGCGCATCACACGCCTGGACTTGTCCAGACCGTTCGGTGCCAGAGCATCGCCGCATGCTCGCCTCACATCCGCTATCCTGCACGCAAGATGCAGTGCGAATCGCTCGCAGGCAACCAAAGCGCGAGCATCAGCGTCGTGCTTCGGTGGCAACCGTCTCCAAAAAGTTAAAAGGCGTGGTGGGCTTGGTCGCGGCGGTGGCGATCCCTAGATGGCTGTTATTGATCGAGCCGAACCCGAGAGACCGATGTCCGAACGCGATAGCGAAGCCAACCGATTCTCCGCCCGCGCGGCACGCTATGCCCGGGTGGGCGCGAATGTCGGCGGGGTGGCGGCCCGGATCGCGGGCGCGCGGCTCTTCGGCGTCGAGGGGCGCGACGCCACCAATGCCGAGGCGCTGGCCAAGGCGCTGGGCGGGCTGAAGGGCCCGATCATGAAGGTGGCGCAGCTCGTCGCCACCATTCCCGACGTGGTGCCGCCGGAATATGCCGCCGAGCTGCAGAAGCTGCAGTCGCAGGCGCCGCCGATGGGCGCAGCCTTCGTCAAGCGCCGGATGATGGCCGAGCTCGGCGCCAATTGGCGCGAGCGCTTCGGCGAATTCGACCTCAAGCCGGCGGCGGCCGCTTCACTGGGGCAGGTGCATCGCGCGACGACGCTGGAAGGCACCCCGCTCGCCTGCAAGCTGCAATATCCCGACATGGAATCGGCGGTGGAGGCCGACATCGCCCAGCTCGAGGTGCTGTTCTCGCTGCACCGGCGCATGGGCGCGGTGATCGACACCAGCGAGATCGCCAAGGAGATCGGCGCCCGCGTCCGCGAGGAGCTCGATTACAAGCGCGAAGCCAAGCATGCCGCGCTCTATCAGGCGATCCTGGCGGAGACGCCGCAAGTGCGCGTGCCGGCTCTGGAGCCGGCGCTCTCGACCCGGCGGCTGCTGACCATGCACTGGCTCGACGGCAGTCCGATCCTCTCGCACAAGCAGGACGGGCAGGCGGTGCGCGACCGCATCTCGACCGCGATGTTCAAGGCCTGGTGGCGGCCCTTCAGCCATCACGGCGTCATCCATGGCGACCCGCATCTCGGGAACTACACGGTGTTTTCGGAGGGCGGCGAGCCGCAGGGCATCAACCTGCTCGACTATGGCTGCATCCGCATCTTCCCACCTTCATTCGTCGGTGGCGTGGTCGACCTCTATCGCGGCCTGCAGCAGGGCGATGATGCCCGCGTCGTCCATGCCTATGAGACCTGGGGCTTCAAGGGGCTGACCAAGGACCTCGTCGACACCCTGAATATCTGGGCGCGCTTCATCTACGGGCCTCTGCTGGAGGATCGTGTCAGGCGCATCGCCGAGGGCGTCAGCCCGGCCGAGTATGGCCGCAAGCAGGCCTTCCAGGTGCATCAGGCGCTGAAGGCGCGGGGGCCGGTGACGGTGCCGCGCGAATTCGTCTTCATGGACCGGGCCGCGATCGGGCTCGGCGGCGTCTTCCTGCATCTCGACGCCGAATTGAATTTCCACCGGCTGTTCGAGGCGGAGATCGAGGGGTTCACGGTGGAGGGCGTCGCCGAGCGGCAGCACGCGGCGTTGGTCGAGGTCGGGTTGAAGCCCTAGGCTCGCGCGGCTCAGTCGCCACCACCGCCGCAATCGCCGCCRCCGCTGTCGTCGCCGAAGCCTCCGGCTCCTTCGTCACCGCCGCCGGAGGTGCGGCGCCAGGCCGCGATGTCCTCCTCGTCGCGCTTGGTCTGCTCGCGCGCCTCGGCGAACCAGCGCCTGGCCTTCTCGTGCAGGGCAGGGTTGAGCGCGAAGGGATCAGCCCCTTCGGTATCCTTGCGCGGGTCGTCCACGAAAAGCGCCTCCCTTCGATTGCGAGAATTTAGCCGAATCCAGGGGGAGTCGTCCTCGCCGTCGCCGAAATGGCGTTAATCGCGGTCGCACGCAGGTTGTGAACTGCGCATGGATGGCGTTGTTAAATCGATTTAAATTTCGTATTTTCACGGAAACTGGACAGAAGGCCGCGAGGGCGCGGTTCATTTCACCAGCGCGTAACGCTGCCGCGTTGCCCGTCCGTCACGGGTGCGCTACAGGCTAGAGAGACTGTGTCTTTTTCAGGATCGAGACCATGGCCGACCACGCCCATCACGCCGACATTCCCGCGATGGACTATCCCGAGCATGAGCGCACTTATGGCGGCTTCGTGCACATGGCCGAAGTCGGCACGGTGGCCTGCCTCGCCATCGTCGCGGTGCTCGCGGTTGGCGGCACCAAGCACGCCTGGGGTACCGCTCTTGTTGGCACGCTCCTCACGGTGATCGGAACCGGCGTCGGCATCGCCTCGGAGAAGATCTCCTGGCGCGCGCCGCTTGTGGCGCTCGTGCTGATGCTGCTCGCGCTGCTCCTCTACTGATCCGCTTCCCGTAACGCCGGAAAGGCCTGCCCCGCCATGCGCATTGCTGTCCCAGCCGAAACGCAAGGGGCGGAGACCCGCGTCGCCGCGACGCCGGAAACCGTCCGCAAGTTCAAGGGCCTCGGCGCCGAGATCGTCGTCGAGACCGGCGCCGGCAAAGCCTCCGGCATCCTCGATGCCGATTACGAGGCGGCGGGCGCGACGATTGCGAAGACGGCGACGGAGGCGCTTGCCGGGGCGAATATCGTGCTGAAGGTGCGTCGTCCGGGCGAGGGTGAGATCGCCGGGCTGCCGGCGGGCGCGCTCGTCATCGCGACGATGGACCCTTACGGCAATGAGGCACAGGTCGAGGCGCTGGCCAAGGCCAATGTCGCCGCCTTCGCCATGGAGTTCATGCCGCGCATCACCCGTGCGCAGGTGATGGACGTGCTCTCCTCGCAGGCCAACCTCGCTGGCTACCGCGCCGTGATCGACGGCGCTGCCGAATACGGCCGCGCGCTGCCGATGATGATGACGGCGGCGGGCACCGTGCCGGCCGCGAAGATCTTCGTGATGGGCGTCGGCGTCGCCGGCCTGCAGGCGATCGCGACCGCGCGTCGCCTCGGCGCGATCGTGACCGCGACCGATGTGCGCCCCGCCACCAAGGAGCAGGTCGAGTCGCTCGGCGCCAAGTTCCTCGCCGTCGAGGACGAGGAGTTCAAGCAGGCGCAGACGGCCGGCGGCTACGCCAAGGAGATGTCCAAGGAATACCAGGCCAAGCAAGCGGAACTGACCGCCAGCCACATCGCCAAGCAGGACATCGTTATCACCACTGCGCTGATCCCGGGCCGCCCGGCGCCGAAGCTGATCTCGGCGGCGATGGTCGAGAGCATGAAACCCGGCTCCGTCATCGTCGATCTCGCCGTCGAGCGCGGCGGCAACTGCGAGCTGGCCAAGCCCGGCGAAGTCGTCGTCACGCCGAACGGCGTCAAGATCGTCGGCCATCTCAACGTGCCGGGCCGGCTCGCCGCAACCTCTTCGGCGCTCTACGCCAAGAACCTCTATGCCTTCGTCGARACGCTGATCGACAAGGCCGAGAAGAAGCTCGCRGTGAACTGGGACGACGAGCTGGTGAAGGCGACCGCCCTGACGAAGGACGGCGCCGTCATCCATCCGAATTTCGCGCCGAAGGCCTGAGCGAAGGAATTCCGACCATGGCAAATCCCTCTCCCGAACAGGCCATCGAAAGCGCCCGCAACGCCGCGGCGCTGGCCAGGCAGGCGGCCGAGCTCGCCGAGCGCTATGCCGACCAGGCGGCGGCGGCGGCCAGCATCGCCACCGGCGGCGTCGATCCGACGATCTTCCGCCTCGCCATCTTCGTGCTCGCSGTCTTCGTCGGCTACTACGTCGTCTGGTCGGTGACGCCGGCRCTGCACACGCCGCTGATGTCSGTSACCAACGCGATCTCCTCGGTCATCGTCGTCGGCGCGCTGCTCGCCGTCGGCGTCGAGGCTCTTCCGGCGCTCGGCGACGGGCCGATCTGGGCCAAGATCTTCGGCTTCGTCGCCCTCGTGCTCGCCTCGGTGAACATCTTCGGCGGCTTCCTCGTCACCGAGCGCATGCTCGCGATGTACAAGAAGAAGGGCTGACGCATGGCCGCCAACCTCTCAGCCCTGCTCTACGTCGTTTCCGGCGTCCTGTTCATCATGGCTCTGCGGGGCCTGTCGCATCCGACCAGCTCCCGCCAGGGCAACCGCTACGGCATGATCGGCATGGGGCTCGCCATCCTGACGACGGTGGTGTTCTTCCCGCCGTCAGGCTTCTCGGGCTGGCTGCTCGTCATCCTCGGCATCGCTATCGGCGGCGGCATCGGCGCCTTCATGGCCAAGCGCGTGCAGATGACGCAGATGCCGCAGCTCGTCGCCTTCTTCCACTCGCTGGTCGGCCTCGCCGCCGTGCTGGTGGCGGCTGCGGCGCTCTATGCGCCGGAGGCCTTCGGCATCGGCCATGTCGGCTCGATCCACGGCGCGAGCCTGTTCGAGATGGCGCTCGGCGTCGCGATCGGCGCGGTTACCTTCACCGGCTCGATCATCGCCTTCCTCAAGCTCGACGGGCGCATGAGCGGCAAGCCGATCATGCTGCCGCAGCGCCATGGCATCAATATCGGCCTCGCCATCGCGCTCGTCGTCCTGCTGGCGATCTTCATCAAGACCGAGAGCCACGGCGTCTTCTGGCTGATCGTGCTGGTTTCGCTGGTGCTCGGCGTGCTGCTGATCGTGCCGATCGGCGGCGCGGACATGCCGGTCGTCGTGTCCATGCTGAACTCCTATTCCGGCTGGGCCGCCGCCGGTGCTGCTGGCCGAGGCCAACGTGCCCTATGACGAGGTCTTCGAGCTCGAGGACATCAACTCGGAATTCGGCCAAGCCGACGTCGCCTTCGTCATCGGCGCCAACGACGTCACCAACCCGGCGGCGAAGACCGATCCGCAATCGCCGATCTACGGCATGCCGATCCTCGACGTCGAGAAGGCCAAGACGGTGCTGTTCATCAAGCGCGGCATGGGCTCCGGCTATGCGGGCGTCGAGAACGAGCTGTTCTTCAAGCCCAACACCATGATGCTGTTCGGCGACGCCAAGAAGGTCACCGACGAGATCGTCAAGGCGCTGGCGCACTGAAGGACCCGCAAAAGCGGGCGCCGCTTTTGCGATGAGGGCTGTTCGAGACCAAACCCGCGCGCCGTCATCGGAATGCTGCAATGGGCCGGCTTGATCGCCGGCCCCTTTGCTTTCCGGATCCCCCGCCCGATGCTTCTGCGCCTGACCAGGATTGTGCTGCTGTTGGCGCTGGCGGCCTATCTCGCCACGCTCGGCCTGCTTTATGCCTACCAGCGCGACCTGGTCTTTCCGCTCAATCCGGCGAAGGCGGATATCGCCTCGGCGGGACTTCCGGCGGCCGAGGAGGTGTCGGTGACGACCGCCGATGGCGAGCGGCTCGTCGCCTGGGCGGTGGCGCCGCGGGGCGACAAGCCGGTGCTGCTCTATTTCCAGGGCAATGCCGGCAATCTCGGCGGGCGGGGCCGTGCAGAGAGGCTGAGGGCGCTGACCGCGGACGGGACCGGTCTTTTCGCGATCAGCTATCGCGGCTATGGCGGCTCGACCGGCAGCCCGAGCGAGGAGGGCCTGCAGCAGGATGCCCGGGCCGCCTATGCGGCGGCGGCGCAGCGCTACGGGGCCGACCGGCTGATAGGCTATGGCGAGTCGCTGGGAACCGGCGTGGTGCTGAAGCTCGCGGCCGAGAGGCCGCTCAAGGCGGTGGTGCTGGAGGCCCCCTATCTTTCGGCGCTGGCGGTGGCCGAGGCGCGCTATCCCTATCTGCCGCTCGGTCCCTTCATGCGAGACCCTTTCCGCTCGGACACGGTCATCGAGGAGATCAACGCACCGCTGCTGGTCATGCATGGCGAGCGCGACGGCGTCATTCCCATCGCCCAGGGGCAGGCGCTCTACGATCTCGCCAAGCCGCCCAAGCGCTTCCTGCGCTTCCCGGAGGGCCGGCATGCGGACCTGCCGGACCATGGCGCGATTCCGGAAGTGCGGCGCTTTCTGGCGGATGTCGCGCAGGGGCAATTCAGCGGAGCGCAGGTCCGGACCGTACCATGACAAAGGCCGCCGGATCCGATCCGGCGGCCTCGATCTTCACAGCGCTTCGCCCGCGCTCAGCTCCTGAAGAGACCGCCGCCGCCACCGCCGCCGAGGCGGGACTGGCCGGCGCGGGCCTGGGCATTGTTGCCGTCTAGGCTGAGCGCGCGCTGATAAGCCTGCTGTGCTTCGGATCTCTGGCCGAGCTTCTCCTGGGCGAAGCCACGGCCGGCCCAGGCATCGGCGTTGCGGTTGTCGACATTGAGGGCTGCGGTGAAGTCCTCCAGCGCGGCATCGTATTTGCCGAGCGCGTTCAGGCTCTGGCCGCGCGCCACATAGGGCGGGGCGGTGTAGGGGTTGCGGTCGATCACCGAGTCGAAATCGGTGACGGCGTGCTGGTGCTGGCCTTCCTTCTGATAGACGAGGCCGCGCGAATGGAACGCTTCGGGCGATTCCGGGTTCAGCCGGATCGCGGTGTTGAGGTCGCTGAGCGCCTGCTGCAGGTTGCCTTGCTGGCGCAGCAGATTGGCGCGGGCGACATAGGCCGGCCCGTAATTGGGATTGACGGTGGTGGCCTTGTTGAAATCGGCCATGGCCGCATCGTTGCGACCGCTCTGGCGCAGGGCCAGGCCGCGATTCGTATAAGCCGAGGCGAGGTTCGGATCGAGCTGGACCGCCTTGGTGAAATCGCCGATCGCGTCCGAGAAGCGGCCGATGCGGGCATAGGCGGCGCCGCGGGTGTTGTAGGCGCCGGGATCGTTCTGGTTGCGGCTGATGACCTCGCTCAGCGAGCCGATATTGACGCTGGCATCAGCGTTGTCGCTGGTGTCGAGCACGGCGACGGCTGGCTGGGAGGAGAGGCCGGATACGCTGTCGCATCCAGCCAGAGCCACCGCCATGCCAGCGGCCGCCAGCCAATAACTGCCTCGGATCATGCTTCGCCTCATCGATCTCGGCCTCATCGGTCTCGTGCTTCGTCTGCCGCTGAGTCCCAAGCCTCAGGCCCGGGCTCCTTGCGGCGTGATCGCGCTCCCCAGCCRAACAGCGCCTCGTCAGACAAGACGCCCCAAACCCGCCAAAACTTGGTTAACTCCGGCAAAAAACAAGAGCGCCCGGAGCGGACTCCAGGCGCCTGTCATTCTCGGACCCGCCCAGCGCCGCACAAGGCGGCTTGGCCAGGCTCAGGGGCGCTTCGGCTTCACCGGCGCGGGCAGGAGGCCTTCGCGCTGCAGCTTCTTGCGGACCAGCTTCCGGGCGCGGCGGACGGCCTCGGCCTTCTCGCGCGCCTTCTTCTCGGAAGGCTTCTCGTAATGGCCGCGGAGCTTCATCTCGCGGAAAATGCCTTCGCGCTGCATCTTCTTCTTGAGGGCGCGGAGAGCCTGGTCGACATTGTTGTCGCGAACGAGAACCTGCACGTGAAACGTCCGTCCTTAGCGGGTTGATCCAAAAATACGGGCCGGCGATGCCGCATGCGGATCGCTCGAAGGTTCGTGCGGATAACAGAATTCGATTTGGCTGTCCACGGCGCGATGCCGCGAAAATGCAGCCGTGGCACGCTTTTTCGCCGGATCGGGGCGAGCGCTCAGCCGCGCTCGGACAAAACCCGGGTGACATGGCCCATCTTGCGGCCCGGACGAGCGTCGCGCTTGCCGTAGAGATGCAGATGCGCGCCGGGCTCGGCGAGGATCTCGCGCCAGCGCAAAGCGGCGTCGCCGATCAGGTTCTCCATCTCGACGCGGCCGCGCAGCGCGGCGGAGCCGAGCGGAAAGCCGCAGACGGCGCGAACATGCTGATGGAACTGCGAGGTCTCGGCGCCCTCGCTGGTCCAGTGCCCGGAATTATGCACGCGCGGGGCGATCTCGTTGACGATGACGCGCTCGGTGCCGCCATCCTCCAGCACGAACATCTCGACGGCGAAGACGCCGACATAGCCGAGCGCCTCGCCGATCCGACGCGCCGCATCGATGGCGGCGTCGGAGGCCGTCCTGCCGAGCTTCGCCGGCACGCGGGTGAAGGCGAGGATATGATCGCGATGCTCGTTCTCGCAGACGTCGAAGGCGGCGAACGCGCCGTCGAGCCCGCGCGCGGCGACGACCGAGACCTCGCGCTCGAAGGGCACGAAACCTTCGAGGATCGCGGGAAAGCGGCCGATCGCCTCATAGGCCTCGGCGAGGTCGGTGCCGGGAGCGATCTTGACCTGCCCCTTGCCGTCATAGCCGAAGCGGCGTGTCTTCAGGATCGAGGGGCGGCCGAGCGCGGCGACGGCGGCCTCGAGATCGGCCAGCGAATCGACGGCGCGAAACGGCGCGACGGCGAGGCCGAGATCGGCGACGAAGCTTTTCTCGCTCAGCCGGTCCTGCGTCACGGCAAGCGCGCGGGCTCCGGGATGCAGCGGCGTGCGCGCGGCGAGGAAGGCGGCGGTCGCCGCCGGCACGTTCTCGAATTCATAGGTCACGACGTCGACGGCGTCGGCGAAGTTGGCGAGGGCCGCTTCGTCGTCATAATCGGCGACGGTATGGCGGGTGGCCACGTCGAAGGCCGGGCTGTCCGCCTCCGGTGCGAAGACATGGCAGCGTATGCCGAGATCGGCGGCGGCGAGCGCCATCATCCGGGCGAGCTGCCCGCCGCCGAGGATGCCGAGCATGGCGCCCGGCGCGAGGCCGGTCGGAACAGGCGCGCTCATGCCTCGTCCCGATTCGGGCGCTCGGCGATGCCGGCGCTCTGGCGGGCGCGATAGGCCTCGAGACGTTCCGCCAGGGCCTCGTCCGAGAGCGCGAGCACGGCGGCCGCCAGGAGCGCGGCATTGACCGCGCCGGCACGGCCGATGGCGAGGGTGCCGACCGGGATGCCGGCGGGCATCTGCACGATGGAGAGCAGGCTGTCCTGCCCCGAAAGCGCCTTGGATTCGACGGGGACGCCGAAGACCGGCAGCGGCGTCAGCGAGGCGGTCATCCCCGGCAGATGGGCGGCGCCGCCGGCACCGGCGATCACCACCTTGAAGCCTTCGGCCTTGGCGCCCTTGGCGAAGGAAAACAGCCGGTCCGGCGTGCGATGGGCCGAGACGATGCGGGCGTCATAGGGGATGGCGAGGGCGTCGAGCGCTTCGGCAGCATGACGCATCGTCGCCCAGTCGGACTGGCTGCCCATGATGATGGCGACGGGTGGGCTGGTCTTGGCCATGGATGCGCTCGGGCTTCGCCTTGGGAAGCGCGCGATCTAGACTGCCCGGCGCCCGATAAGCAAGGGCGAATCGGGCCTGGCGCCCATCGAATCGCCGTGCTCAGGCGATGATGTCGGGCGTCAGCGCATCCTCGATCTGCGAAATGCGGTCCTTCAGGTAGAGCTTGCGCTTCTTCAGCCGCTGCACCTGGATCTGGTTGATCGCGCCGACCCGCTCCAGCGCGTCGATGGCGCTGTCGAGATCGCGGTGCTCCTCGCGCAGCCGCGCCAGCTCCGCGGTGAAGGTCTCGACCTCTTCCGGGCTGAGCTCGAATCCCATGGCCATCTCATCATCGCCGCACTTGGCCGCGACTATGCCTTCGCCGCGATGCGCCTCGCAAGAGCGCGTGTCGCTGCCCAAGCCTCCGGGAGCCTTCTATTCACGGCTTCCGGGAAGGGAGCCGGAGTTGATCACAGAATCTCATGAATGCCGTGTGACAGTGCAGGGCAGACGTGAAGCCGGCTTTCTGTCAGATTGGTACGTCAACTGTTCATCAGGAGGATCCCAGATGTCGTTGCAGACCCGTCTTGTCGAACTCGAGCGCAAGCATCGCCAACTCGAGGACGCGATCGCCCGAGCCGTGGCGAGCCCTTCCTCCAGCGACCTCAGCGTGGCCGAGCTCAAGCGGAAGAAGTTGCAACTGAAGGATGAGATCGAACGCGTAAGGCTGACCATGCCGGGGCGAACCCTGCACTGAGACGACATTCCGCTTCGCCCGCGGGGCGTTACATGGATGCGGACTCGAACCGGCCCGAAAGGGCCGGTTCTTTTTTGCGCTATGGAACCTTCCCGGGATGTCGCATGTTGAAGCGTGGCGTTTCAACATGGGAGGGATAGCATGGGCATTATCTGGACCATCATCATCGGCTTTGTCGCCGGGATCATCGCCAAGTTCATCACGCCGGGCTCGAACGAGCCGTCCGGCTTCATTCTGACAACAATTCTCGGCATCGTCGGCGCCTTCGTGGCGACCTATCTCGGTCAATCGCTCGGCTGGTATGCGCCGGGGCAGGGGGCAGGGCTGGTCGGCGCGGTGATCGGCGCCGTCATCGTCCTGTTGGTTTGGGCGATGATCAATGGCCGCCGCGGTTCTGTCTGATCCTGATCGAGTCCAGAAAAGGAGTTCCTGCCATGAGCAATGACAACGGGACCAGCAGCGGTTTTCCGTCGATGACGGCCCTGCTTGGGCTGCTCGCCGTCGCGGGCTACCAGCATCGCGACCAGATTTCGGAGTGGATCAGCAACAAGATGGGCGGCGGGCAGGGCGCCGCTCCGCCGGCCCCGGGGCAGGCGGGGGCCGCGCCCGGTCAGCAGCAGGCTGGCGGTGGCCTTCTCGGTAGCTTGGGCGGCTTGCTCGGCGCTGGCGGCGCCGGAGCGATCCTGAACAGCGGCCTTGGCGAGCTGGTCGACCGCTTCAACCAATCCGGGCAGGGCGACAAGGCCAATTCCTGGGTCGGGACGGGCCCCAACCAGGATGTCGCGCCGGGCGATCTCGAGCAGGCGCTGGGACCGGAGGTGCTCGACGCCATCGCCAAGCAGACCGGCCTCTCGCGCGAGGACCTGCTGGCCCGGCTCTCGAAAGTCCTGCCCGATGCGGTCGATCGCTATACGCCGGGCGGCAATCTCGGCAGCGCCAGGGGCTGAACGCTCCGGACGTAAGAGACATYGCCATGGCAGTGGCGCGGGCTAGAGGGCCCGCGCCATTTCGCGCAGGCGGAATTTCTGGATCTTGCCGGTCGAGGTCTTGGGGATCTCGGTGAAGATCACGGTCCTCGGGCATTTGAACGAGGCCAGATGCTGCTTGCACCAGGCGATCAGCTCCGCCTCGGTCGCGGGCCTRCCCGGCTTGAGCTCGATGAAGGCGCAGGGCCTCTCGCCCCATTTCTCGTCAGGCCGGGCGACGACCGCGGCGGCCTGCACGGCCGGATGCTTGTAGAGCGCATCCTCGACCTCGATCGAGGAGATGTTCTCGCCGCCGGAGATGATGATGTCCTTGGAGCGGTCCTTGAGCTGGATGTAGCCGTCGGGATAGCGCACGCCGAGGTCGCCGGTGTGGAACCAGCCGCCAGCAAAGGCGGCGCCGGTCGATCGCGGGTTCTTCAAATAGCCCTTCATCACGACGTTGCCGCGCATCATCACCTCGCCGAGYGTCTGGCCGTCGCGCGGGACGGGCTGCATCGTGTCGGGATCGAGCACGTCGAGCCCCTCCAATGCGGGATAACGCACGCCCTGGCGGGCTTTCTTCGCGGCCTGCTCGGCCGGGGGGAGCGTGTCCCAGTCGTCGTTCCACTCATTGACCACGGCCGGGCCATAGCACTCGGTCAGCCCGTAGAGATGGGTGACCTCGAAGCCGGCCTGTTTCATGCCGGCGAGCACCGCTTCGGGCGGCGGGGCGGCGGCGGTGAAGAAGGAAACGGTCTGCGGGAAGTCGCGGCGCTCCTCTTCCGGGGCGTTGAGCAGCGTCGACATCACGATCGGCGCGCCGCAGAGATGGGTCACGCCATGGTCGGCGAGCGCGTCATACATCGCCTTGGCCCGGACCTGGCGCAGGCAGACATGGGTGCCGGCGACGATCGAGATCGTCCAGGGGAAGCACCAGCCGTTGCAGTGGAACATCGGCAGCGTCCAGAGATAGACCGGATGGCGGCCGAGATTGCCGGTGATGACATTGGAGGTGGCGAGCAGATTGGCGCCGCGATGGTGATAGACCACGCCCTTGGGG